>SKZT01000068.1 GCA_007127235.1 Desulfobacteraceae bacterium | reverse complement strand
TAAAGTCGAGAAGATTCCGTTCGACCAGTGGTTTCCAATAACACGCATGCCTGAAGGAGATGAAAGCCGAAGAAACGATCCTGCTGGCATAACACATGTTCATCATTTCTACACAAAACGCAATTCGCTGGCTCTTTCGTCTTTGAGAAGACTTGCTGAGGGCTACCGTGCTCTACTGTTCTGGTTCACCTCTACACTACCCTGGTGTGGTCGCGAGAATCGCCTTCATATGTCGAATTACTTTGGCAAAAAGGGAGGGCAGATAACCAGCCTTAGAGGTACATGGTACGTACCTTCGCTCTCAATTGAGACCAATGTATTCGAACGCTTCGATTTGAGAATAAAAAGTGCATTGGTCGAGCCTGGCTCAAGAGCTAACGGGTGCATTGTCAGCACAGGTTCTGCTACAAATCTTCAAGATATCCCAAACAGCACAGTTGATTACATATTCGTTGATCCACCATTCGGTGACAACCTTATGTACTCCGAGTTGAACTGCATATGGGAAGCCTGCTCCAGGCCGGCCGCAAACTGTCATTTAACCTCGGAAAGATATTCCCCAACCTGAGCTACCCGGTCATTGAAAAGCTCGACCGGAGCCTGCTCGATGCACTCTTTGATGCCCAAAGCAAGGCGTCCCCGGATCATATGGGCGACAACGCCACCAAGGATTTCATACTCCGCCATGTGTTCGGCATTACCACAGAACTGATTGCCAAAGAGGTGGAGCTGCTTCGCGCTTTGCTTCGTCTTCATTATGGGAATCTTCAGATCCCTCTGATGCTGGCCGAGCGACTCGTTCAGGTCCTCAAAAGCCATGAAGGATTAAAGACCTGGCCGGTCTCTGAAATCGTTCCGGACGACAAGGCATTCTTCGCCTTTTTGCAGGAACGCTGGCCGGTATTTCTTTCCAGGCTTGGCAATTTGCATCAGGTCTGGGATGAGTTTCTGGAATACGGCTTCAAATATCCCGGCCCGGATCACCTGCCGTTCGACCATGAGGACATCAAGGTCTACATCGATAACCTTTTCCTGGAAGGTCGATAAAATCATGCACGGCATGCAGCTTGGTTCGGCCGGGATGCATAATCAGATCAGGCAGTGGTGCCAGGGTGGATTCCTCGGTGCACTGATTGGGTATCTGCTGGATTATGGTTATGAGGTGTGGCTCACGGCCGATCACGGCAATATCGAATGCGAAGGCAAGGGAAGACCCTCTGAAGGGGTGATTGCCGAAACCCGCGGTGAACGGGTTCGTATTTACCCCACGCCGGAACTCCGTTCACAGGTTACCGCATCATTTACGTTTGCCCAGGAATGGCAACCGGTCGGACTTCCGGAAAATTATTTTCCACTCATTGCCGGAGGTCGGGATGCCTTTATAAACGATGGAAACATAATTGTCGGCCATGGAGGCATTGCCATTGAAGAAGTCATCGTGCCCCTTGTGAAATTTGAAAGGAGGACACGGTGATAAACCAAAGACATGAAAAAATAGGCATTAAACAGACCATTCAAAAGCATTGGATGGACCGGACCGTTCAGATGATGCTGGTAGGGATGTCCGAAAGAGAGATTCGTCTGGAACTTGATAACTATCTACAAACAAACCGGACGATTGCTGAATCTCCAAGACCAAATTACCCAGTCTCAAGTTTTCAATCGACTCAAAGAACATTATGGCGACAGGGAAACAGTTGCCAGAAATGCCCGTTATACCATGCGATCGTTTGTAGCCTGGGGAGTGCTGAAAGATTCCGACTGTAAGGGATGCTACAAGAAAGCAGCCCCGGTGAAAATTGTCGATAAGGATCTGGCAATTCTGATGGTTGAAGCAGCGCTGCTCGCTACTCCTGAAGGCAGGGCAACATTGGGGTTATTGTTGAACAATCCTGGGTTCTTCCCATTTCAGCTTCCGGTTATGACAGGAGATTTTGTTTCCCAAAACAGCGACCGTGTAGACGTGGTTCGTTATGGGCTGGACGATGAGCTTTTGAAATTGAAAATTTCCTGGTTATAACAAATTTGGGGTGATTGGTTGATAGAGTCACTATCCCCCGAGTTTTTTTTCCAAATGATCCAGCAATTCCGAAGCAGACAGTTCAGTACCCAGACGGCAAAACCTGATAAGTGGAATTATGAAATAAACTCCCTGTGAGGGTTTATGATTTTTTTTGCATGTACTTTCCAAAAATTCAACAGCGTCATCGAGGACTTGTTTTTTTTCAATTCCAATCAACATTGTTTTATTACTTTGAACTCCGGCTCCTGCGAAACTTCTGAAACCGGCAAAGATTGGAATATGGTGGCTGATGAGCTGAAGCAAATCGGTACTTTCCATGACCGTAGCTCCGGTAATACCGATGTCCAGCCAACCGGTGATTAAATCTTCCAAAAGATCCTCGTCATTGATGACAACAATCAGCAGATACACTTATGATTACCCATATCATTTAAATTCAGCAAAATTAGTGAAAGGCCATATCTTTTTCCAATGCACGGATATTCTCAAGAAGAATCACCGGATCATTGATGGTTCGAGCAGCCTCCGCAAATGCCTGATTTTTACAAAGCCTGGAAATGCCGGCAAGAAGCCGGATATGCAGGTGAGTTTTTCTTTCAGGCATGATTAAACCAAATATGATGTCAACAGGTTCATTATCCAGAGCATCAAATTCCAGGGGGGATTCGGGCCGGACAAATACCAGGATAGGATCGGCAATATTTGGATGCACGGCATGAGGTATGGCCACACCGTTGCCGATTCCGGTACTCATGGTTTTTTCGCGATTTCTTAACCTTTCGGCAACATCATCCATAGAAGCTGCATAACCCAATTTTTCAGGAATTTGTGCAAGAAACTGAATCAATTTTTCTTTATTTTCCAGCGCAATGTCCAAAAATATCTTGTTGGCACTTAAATATTTCCATATTTTCATCAGATATTTCCCCGAAAAAACATAGTGCTGCACAAGCACTCGTCTGGATAAAAAAATTGACCGACCATAAGGTCATTGTGTCTAAAAAATATTCCTTATGTTCTTTTTTTGTAGCATATATTTTCTTGAAACACCATGGGCTGCTTTAATAAAAACACTTACTTTTTTCATATCTTTTTGACCCGGAGAATTTTCCACACCCGAGCTGACATCCACAGCATCCGGCATGCTTTCTTCAATGGCTTGAATCACATTATTTGGATCCAGTCCTCCCGCCAGGATAAAAGGATATTTTTTTCCAAAATCCAGGGTTTGTGACCAGTTCCACACCAAGGCATTTCCGCCGGGAAGTTTGCCCTTTCCACACTCCACTAGATATGCGCTTGCCCTGAAAGAGGACACATCAGAAATATTTGGTTTTTTTTCAACAAAAAGGGCTTTGATAACCAGAAGGTTTTCGGCCATCAAGCGATCAATCAACGCAGGTAATTCCTGCCCATGAAGCTGTATTCCTGTCAAACCGCATGCTTTGACTTTTTTCATTATGTTTTCAAAGGATTTATTTACAAATACACCGACTTTCTGGATCGTATCCGGAAGTGCATCGCAAATTTTCCGGGCCTGGAAATCGGATATGAACCTGGGACTTTTATCATAAAAAATCATGCCGATGGCATTTGCACCAAGTTCCGCGCATTTTAGGGCTTCATCCGTTTTAGTTAGTCCGCAGATTTTAATTTGAGGTGTCAAGCCTGTTATTTCCTCTCAGTTTAAAAAGAAAGCCTGTGGGATCTTTTGCCTTCACCAGACTTTCTCCGATGAGAAAATTGTTGATGCCGAATTTCAGGTTGGCTTCGATGTTTTCCCTGTTTTCGATGCCACTGGCCGCAACGGGAGTCTGATCCTTTTTGAATAAAGAAACCAGGTGCATGGCCGTTGCAAGATCGGTTTCAAAGGTTTGAAGGTTCCGGTTGTTAATGCCGATAATCTTTGCACCGGCTTTGGTTGCCGTCTCAAGGTCTTTTTCCGTATGAATTTCCACCAGGGCATCAAGTTTCAGCTCGGCAGTTAATGCAATCAGCTCTTTCAACTGAGACTCAAAAAGGCATCTGACAATAAGCAGGACAGCATCAGCTCCCATTACAACGGATTCATATATCTGATATTCGGAAATGATAAAGTCTTTTCTGAGTACGGGCAAAGCCGTTGCGGCCCTGGCAATTTTCAAATCTTTCGAGGAACCCATAAAAAACTGCTTTTCCGTTAAAACGGAAAGGGCCACCGCGCCGCCTTTTTCATAAGCCTTTGCAAGGGATGCCGGGTCCAGATCAATATTAATAGGCCCTTTTGAAGGAGATGCGCGTTTGATTTCGGCAATTATGTTAATACCGGGGCGTTTTAGCGGTTCAAAAAAAGCTCTGCGATCATGATTGCTGAATGCTTCATGATAAAGTGCACTTTCGGGAATTCGTGCTTTGGCCTCGATCAGCTCCTGTTTTTTTTGGTCGATAATTTTGGAGAGAAAATCCTTGCTCATAATAATATTTCCCCTAATACTTAACCATTTTCCTGCGTGAAACGAATCAGGGAATTCAGCTTATCTTTTGCAGCACCACCGTCGATACTTTTTTGGGCAAAATTGATTCCTTCGCTAAAATCCGATGCCATCCCCGCAGCCACCAGTGCGGCAGCCGCATTGATCAAAACAACATTTCGGCAGGGCCCTTTTTCACCATCGAAAATGGCTAAGGTAATCTGTGCATTTTCCTTGGGCTGCCCTCCCCGGATATCTTCGGCAGAAGCCAAATCACCAAAATAGTTTTCAGGATGAATGTCATATGTCTGAATAAGTCCGTCTTTGAGTTCCGAAACCCTTGTGGGAGCACAAACCGATATTTCATCGAGCCCTTCATGACCGTGGACAACAAATGCTCTGCGGGATTTCAGGAGTCGAAGTGCCTGGGCGAACATTTCAGTCAGTTCCGGAGCATAAACACCCAGCAGCTGGCAATTGGCACCCGCCGGGTTGGTTAATGGTCCCAGCATGTTGAAAATGCTGCGGATTCCGACTTCCTTCCGCGCTTTGCCCGCATGTTTCATGGCACCATGGTAAACCGGAGCAAAAAGAAACCCAATACCGATTTCTTCGATTGCCTCTTCCACCAGTTCGGGTTCAATATCCAGTTTCATTCCCAGTACTTCCAAAAGATCAGCGCTTCCAGACTGGCTGGAAACAGATCTGTTTCCGTGTTTGGCCACTGTGACCCCGGCTCCTGCCACAACAAAAGCGGTGGTGGTGGAGATATTGAATGTATCTGCCTGATCTCCTCCGGTTCCGCAAGTATCCACCACGGTGGAAGCCGAAGAATGAATCCGAACGGCCTTTCTGCGCATGGCTTTAGCAGCACCTGCCAGTTCCTCGAAGGTTTCTCCTTTTGTGGCCAAAGCTGCCATCATGGCTCCAATCTGGGCATCCGTAATATCTCCCGAAAAAATATCGGTAATCATCTCCGACATCTCTTCTTCCGTTAAATCCTTTTTCTGCACAATTTTAATCAGGTTTTCTCGAAACATAATACATAATCCCCTCTATTGCTTTTTTATCTGCTTCACAAAATTTCTTAACAATCGTTTCCCAACCGGAGTCATGATGGATTCGGGATGAAACTGGATACCTTCGGTTGGATGACTCCGGTGCCGAATTCCCATAATCTCTCCGTCCTCTGATTCTGCAGTAATTTCAAGACAATCCGGAAAATCTTCTTTGGATACCACCAGCGAATGATACCTCATGGCCTGAAAGGGCTTTTTGATTCCTTCATAGATACTTTTACCATCCGCCGTAACAACCGAAGTTTTACCATGCATGAGCCGCTTTGCACGGATTACCTTACCGCCAAAAGCGTATCCAATCGACTGATGCCCCAGACAGACTCCCAAAATGGGTAGTTTTCCGGAATAGTGTTGAATGACAGAAACAGAAATACCGGCTGTCTCAGGCACACCAGGTCCAGGAGAAATAACAATAGCTTGAATATCCCAGGTTGTCAGTTCGGATACATCAACAACATCATTTCGCACAACTTTAACATCGGCACCGATTTGCCCGAGATATTGAACAAGATTGTAAGTAAAGGAATCATAATTATCAATCATTAAAATCATTTCTATGGTCTCCCGAGACTAATTGCTTTGTTCAACCAGCTCCAAAGCCTTCTGAATAGCCATGGCTTTGTTAACGGTTTCCACCCGTTCATGTTCAGGGTCTGAATCGGCCACAATACCGGCACCGGCACGTACGGTCAACCGGTTGTTTTCTATGCAGGCGGTTCGGATGGTTATTGCCATATCCATGTTTCCACTAAAAGAAATATATCCGATGGCACCTCCATAAGGTCCCCTGGGATCTTTTTCCATTTCGAAGATTATTTCCATGGCTCTAATTTTTGGAGCTCCTGAAAGGGTTCCTGCCGGAAAAGTTGCGGCCAAAAGATCAAAAGCATCACAGTCGGGTCGCAAATCGCCGCAAATATTGGACACAAGGTGCATCACATGGGAATAACGCTCGACAACCATAAGATCAGTGACCTGAACCGAACCGATTTCAGCCACACGGCCCAGATCATTTCTGCCCAAATCCACAAGCATCAGATGTTCAGCACGCTCCTTTTCATCTTTTAAAAGTTCATCGGCCAAAGCCCGGTCTTCCTGTTCATTTTTTCCTCTTGCCCGTGTACCCGCAATAGGGCGGACAGTCGCCACACGGTTTTCCAGACGCACCATTGTTTCCGGGGAAGAACCCACCAGAGCCATGTCGTCCATCTCCATAAAATAAAGGTAAGGAGACGGATTGACAAACCGCTGGGCACGGTAAAGATTCCATAAATCCGGAACCGTGTCACATGAAAAAGGCTGGGAGATAACCGCCTGAATGATATCTCCGGCGGCAATATAGCGTTTTACACTCCGGACCATTTCCCTGAACTGAGGGGGGGTTATAGAGGTGCTTAATTTATGGGATGAAGATACTTTTTCAGCCTCCGGGTCAAACAAGGATTTGCCCATCACCTCTAACAACTTCTCGATTCTTCCTATGGCAAGCTCATATTCTGCAGCCGCATTTTTCGTTTCCTGGGGAAAAGTAACCACAATAGCCATCAACGTATGGCGAATGTTATCGAAAATAATCAGTTCATCGGGGATAATAAAATTGGCCAATGGTTTATCGCTGGGCCATTGATGAGGAATACGTTCGAAAAAGGACACGCTCTCATAAGTTAAATACCCCACCAATCCTCCCCAGAAACGCGGCAGGCCTGGCAATTGAGCCGGATTGTATCGGCTCATTATTTTTTTCAGCACGTCAAAAGGTTTTCCCCCGTGTTCGATTGTTCTTTCCTGTGCATTATCGGTAATTTTAACCACATGGGAATATATCCGGATGTGGCTGCGTGCACTGGTTCCCAGAAAACTATAGCGACCCCATCGCTCACCGCCTTCCACACTTTCAAAAAGAAATACCGGTTTTTGATAATTCCTGATTTTTTTCAAAAGACTCACGGGAGTCTCCGTATCCGCCAGGATCTCGATACACACCGGAATAACATTTTTTTCACCAGCAAGCTCAACAAACTGCTCTTTGGTGGGAAATTGCCGGATTTTCATCACCCTGTTCCTTTCTTTCAAAAAACAAGAGGCCGTGAAAAATTCCACAGCCTCCAAAAATTGAAAAGACCGTGGATTATATCGCCCACGGTCTTTTTATTTGTTATGATCCCTAAATCGGCACTGTCAAATTCCGTCGGCACACCCTCTTGATTGGGCCTGCCACCACCAACAGCGACCAGCATATTTTTTCATTGACGTTACGATTTTTTCAGTACACACTTTGTTCTCCATATTATTATTTTGCTTTTTTAGCGACAGTACTTTTTTTTGTCAAGCTTTTTATTGTGAATTGGTCTTACACAAGGTCTCAAAAAACGGGGGAAAAACACGTGGTTCAAACAGAAAATTCCAATAGCCGGGAAACAGTCGAAGATGAGGTTGCCAGGTATCTATCGGCACAGAATGCAACAATCGCTTTAGCGGAAAGTTGCACAGGAGGCCTCATGGCACATCGCTTGACAAATATTGCAGGAAGTTCCCGTTACTTTATTTTTTCCGCTGTTACCTATTCCAATGAATCGAAAATAAAATTGTTGGGCGTTTTAGCTGAAACAATTCAAAACCTCGGAGCAGTCCATGTACAAACTGCAAAAGAAATGGCGGAAGGGGCCAGGCGGATTGGAAACTCAACCTACGCTCTTTCGACTACCGGCATAGCCGGCCCATCCGGCGGAACCATTGAAAAACCTGTAGGAACTGTCTGTATCGGTTTGGCAACCCCTCGAAAAACCATAGGGCGCCGGTTGTGTTTCTCATCATTGAACCGGCTTCAAAACAAAGACGCTTTTGCACAGGCAGCTCTCGAATTGCTGTTAAAGGAGCTTCAAAACATTAACAGGACCTGAAAAAACCCCGTTGAAATTTTACAAAAAAATATATATTACCTTGACCATTTATTACAGAAGCCCTATAAGGATATGTTTTAATCCAATGTCAGCGGTCTGAATTTGATAATCAATGGAGGCAAAATGAACAACATGCAAGTTTTTGATCCCAATAATGCTGAAGGTATCCATGAGATGCTTTCGGATTCAGGATATTCTGACAAGGCTATCCGATACTATATGGAAAGACCTTACATGGGCAACATAGAACACCCTGATCAGGTGAGTGAACTTACAGGACATTGCGGCGATACCATGAAAATCTTTTTCAAACTGGATGAAACCGATCACATTCAGGATGTACGTTATCAGGTATTAGGGTGTCCCGGTGCCATTGCAGCCGCAATGGCCGCTGTTGACCTGGTAAAAGGTAAAACGCTGGATGAAGCAAAAAAACTCACTGATCGCGATGTTTTTCGTTTGCTTGAGGATTTGCCCGACCAGAAACAACATTGTATCCGACTTGCCGTTAAAACATTACAGAAGGCCATTGAAGAATATATCGGTAATAATGGCCACAAAAATACGGTGCAAGAAGATACAAGTGCTATTATGTGATTTTGAATGCCAGAATTGCAAAAAATAAGTGAATTATTAATAAGCGGAATAAAAATTGACGGCATCCTATATCATATGTCTTTATGAACGACTACCAAAAAGAACAAGCTGAGTCGCTGAGAATCATCCGGCAGTATTTGTCCCCATCAAAGCAAAGGGAAAAAGAAAATCTTTTGACGATGGCATCTGAGTATTTTTCTTTCCGTAAACAGGTCGATTCTTTTCTGGTTCATTATTTCGGCCATGTTTGCCAATTAAAGTGTTACCAAAACCGGTTGAGTGCCTGTTGCGGCAAAGAGGGTATTGTCACGTTTTTTGCTGACATGGTTATCAACGCCCTGGTTTCCTCGGAAGATGACCTTGACAGAATCGAGTCAGTCATATCAAACGATATGGATAGGGCATTCAAATGTATTTATCTCGGAGAGCAGGGATGTATCTGGAAAATAAAACCCATTATCTGCGAGATGTTTTTGTGTGATACAGCCATGAAGGAAGTCTTTGAAAAAGACCCCTCTGCAAAGGCTAAATGGAATGAATTTAAAATTCAGGAAAAACGTTTTAGGTGGCCTGACCAGCCTGTTTTATTTGATCAACTGGAGGAAATTTTTCTGGATGCCGGCTATTGCTCATCGCTGATGTATTTAAACAACAGTCCCGGACTGCTGCGCATTAAACAGCGGGCCGGGTTGCTTTGATGCTGAAGTCTTACAGATCAATTTCTGGGACATAAACACAACCTCCCCTTATTGCGCCGAGAAATCCAAGATTCTGGTTTATGTCTGATGGATAGAGGCAATATTCAATGGATTATCAAGTTGTCCTTCTGTTCTTTTTTCTTTTCCTTTCCGGTTTTTTTTCCTCAGCGGAAATTGCCCTTTTTTCAATAAGCCGTGCCAAGGCTCGATATGTTGCCAAAGGCCCCAAAAGGGCTGACAAGCTGATAAAAAAAATGAAAGATAACCCTCACAAACTTCTTTCAACCATTTTAATCGGAAATAACTTGTCCAATGTAGCCTCAGCTTGCATAGCGGCTTCTATTGCCATCGACACCTTTGAGTCCAACGCCATAGGAATAGCAATTGGTGTGATGACACTTTTGATATTGGTTTTTGGCGAAATCTTTCCCAAATCAATTGCCACACGTAACAATATCATAACGGCAAGAATCGTTATTCTGCCGCTGTACTGGTTTTCAAAGTTTTTTTTCCCTTTAATCAAAATACTTGATTTCATAAGGTTCATACTTGGGAAAGTAAAATATCGTCCGACAGTCACAGAGGAAGAGTTGATCAGTATTGTAGAAGTTGTGGAAGAAGAAGGGCAGATCAAGCAGGAAGAAAAAGAACTGATACGAAACATTTTTGAATTTGACAATACCAGCACTTCCGAAATCATGACCCCCCGGTCGGATATGTTTGTTATCGACGCCGATAAGCCACTTGCTCTAAAAGCCATAATGAAATCCGGATTTACCAGAATACCGGTCATTGAAAAAGAAATCGACAACCTTATCGGAATACTCAACATTAAAGATTTTTTTATGCACGTGGCAACCGGTAAAGCAAAACCCAACATCAGAAACATCATGAGAAAACCTTATTTTATCCCGGAAAACAAGAAACTGGATACGCTGCTTCACCAATTCAAAGAGCGCAAGGATCATATGGCCATCGTTGTCGATGAGCATGGAGGAGTTTCCGGCCTGGTTACTCTCGAAGATGTTCTCGAGGAAATTGTTGGTGAAATCTGTGATGAAACAGATAAGGTGGAACCTCACATTTTAAAAGTAAAAAGCAACGAATGGTTAGTACTCGGAAAATGCCATGTGGATGATGTCAATAAAAAAATCAAAATGCTTATTCCTGATTCCAAGGAATACGATACTTTTTCCGGATATATTATGGATGAAATCGGCAGAATTCCCAAGGAAAAGGAAGAATTTTCTATCGGGCAATTTAATATCACCGTTAAAGAAATGGAGGGCAACCGGATCAGGGAATTTATTGTAAAAAAAACAAATTAATTTCTAAAGTTTTTTGTTTTTCGGCCGATATGAACATGAACGGCGTTGCAGGATAATTTTTTTCAGGATGGTTTTCTCAGGATTTATGTTCAGGGAGATAAGGACCTAATTGATATCAATGGTAAAATACTGTTCAAAAATCTGAAAGGAATAAAATAATGAAAAAAATTGCAAGCAAAATGTTCATTTTCTTTATAGCCTTGTGCTTTTCTTTAACTCTTTGTACATCGCTTCAAGCGGAAGAAAACCGAAAAATAGACATCAACACAGCTGGAAAAGCGGAGTTGATGCAGCTTCATAAAATCGGCCCGCAAAAGGCCGATAGTATCATTGAGTACAGAGAAAAAATCGCTCCATTTGAAACCATTGAGGACTTAATGAATGTCAGTGGTATCGGCAAAGCAACCTACGCCCTGAATCAAGATCTCATTACCGTTAGTACCCCGAAATCAGAGTAGTAAGTAAAAGGTCCCCTCCCAATCACCTGAGTTCACTTTTCATGTGACTCCCTCTAAATTATAGGGACTTGATGAGCCAAACTCAAAACAGTTTATCATGTCCCTGTAATTTTTTATCAGCTTTTTATTTCCTTATAAATGAACGATAAGAAAGAGATTTCAGCCAATTTGCCCGATTTGTCCATCTGCGCTTAAACGATGTCCTGGTGAGCAGCACATGGTCCACCAGCGACACCCCATAAGCCATAAATGCCCCTATGGAATTGGCGACAATATCCTGAAAACTGCAATGCCGTTGGGGAATAAAATACTGGTGAATTTCATTGATGGTTCCAAAAACAACAGCAGCAAGAACACCCAGTAAAGACACAGAGTGCCAAAAAAGAAAACCTTCACACCTGTTTTTTGGGCATAGCCTTAATGTGGTGGCAACTTTCAACACTTTTTTTGGCTCTAAACTGAACAGCAGCCTGATCAACAAGAGAGTGAGCAAAAAATAAGAAAGTGCATGAAGGATATAATCCGGTGTCTCCTTGCCGATTTGGGGGTTGGGCACTGCCGACATAAAACCAACGGCCGCCATATAGCCCAACGGCGGCAACCAGAACCAGAAAAATTTTTTAAACGAGTATTTCATTGTTGACGAAATCAAAAAAGAAACCCATGGCATCTAAAAGGTGACCGGCAAAAACATCACCTAATAAACACCATGGGCATAATTGTTTTAAAATAAAAACAGCTCCTGTCAGAAGTTTTCATTGACAGCAAATATCTGAGCAAAAATTTGGTCGTTATCAAATCCTTTCAGATGAATTGCACCCGAGCGGCAGGATGCCACACATAGGCCACACCCCTTGCAAAGAACCGGGTTGATCTGTGCTTTGCCTTCAAACATGCCTTTTTCGATAAAAGAAGGGGCCGAATAAGGGCAAATAGAAATACAAACTTTACAGGAACTGCAATTGAAAGGTGTAACTTCCGCAACATTTCCACTGGTATGAATCGTTTTCCGGGCCAGAAGTGTCACGGCCCGGGATGCAGCAGCCCTTCCCTGAACGATGGATTCATCAATGGGTTTGGGGTAATGAGCCATTCCGCACAAAAAAACACCATCAGTGGCAAATTCGGAAGGCCCCAGTTTAGCATGTTTTTCAACAAAGAAGCCGTCATCATTGAGTGGCACCTTGAAAAATTGGGCCAAAGCTTCATCCTTGTTGGGAATAATTGCAGAAGCCAACGTGAGCAGATCTGCATCAATTTCAATGGGACGTTGAAGCACATGGTCGATAACGGTAATGGTCAGATTTCCGTTGCTGAGATTGACTTCGGGCTTGTTTTCAAGGGCAAACCGGATAAATACAACCCCTGCTTCCCGCGCTTCTTTATATATATATTCACGCTCTCCATAGGTACGAAGATCACGATAGAGGATATATATTCCCATGTCCGGATTCTGTTTTTTTAATTCAAGGGCATTATCCACGGAATGCGTGCAACATACCCTGGAGCAATACGGCCGGTGATCTTCTCTTGAGCCAACACATTGAATAAAAACAGCCGTATTCAATTTTTTAAGTGATGAATCCGCCGAGATCATTTTTTTATCCAGTTCCAGACTGGTTAAAATACGGGGATCTTCACCATAGCGGTATTCCGATGGATTCAAGGGTTTCGCACCTGTAGCCAAAACAGCGACACCATGTTCTAAAATATCTTCTTTGCCATTTGAAACAAGAGTCGATTTAAAATTACCGACAAATCCATCGACAGCTTTTATAGTTGTGTCCAAATGAACATGAATATTTTTGTTGTTTTCAACACCGTGGATAAGTTCAGCAAGTTTCTTTTGAATGTCATCTCCGGTTGGGGTTTTAAATAAATTTAGCGCCTGGCCACCCAAATGAGAACTTTTTTCAATGATATGCGTTTCATATCCATGTCCGGCAAGGGTAACCGCAGAACTTATCCCCGATACACCCCCACCGATTACCATGGCTTTGGGATTAATTTCGAGTTCGGCTTCCTTTAAGGGTTGCATGAGTGCCACTTTTGAAATCGCCATCCTGATAAGATCCTTGGCTTTTTCAGTAGCTATTTCAGGATTGTTTTTGTGTACCCAGGAATCCTGATTGCGGATGTTGCACATCTCGAAGAGATATTTATTCAAACCCGCACTCGTGAGGGTTTCCTGAAATAGCGGTTCATGCGTTTTGGGGGTGCAGGCCGCCACAACAAGGCGATTTAAGTTTTTTTCTTTGATAATCTGCGCCATGGCCTCCTGAGTATCCTGAGAACAGGAATAGAGGTTATCTGTCGCATACTCCACATAGGGCAATTTGGCAGCGTAATCCCTGACGGCCGGCACATCAATAACACCGGCAATATTGATACCACACATGCATACAAAAACACCGATTCTTGGACGTTCACCAATGACATTTGTTTCCGGTACAATTTCCGGTACATTGGTGCAGGTATTTCTTGCCGGGCTCAAGTCTGCCCCGGCAGATGCAGCAGCAGCACTGGCATCGATGACCGATTGGGGGATATCTTTTGGCCCCTGAAAAGCACCGCAAACAAATATTCCCTTCTTGGAAGTTTCCACAGGCTCAAAGGTTTGAGTACTGCAAAAGTTGCCACGGGTAAGATCAATATCAAATTTTTCTGCAAGTTCAATGACTTCAGGCGATGTCTGCAAACCGACAGAAAGCACAATCTGGTCAAATGTTTCGGTGATTAATTCACCCGTTTCGGTAACATATCGGATTGAAAGATCATCGGTTCCAGGAACCGGGTCAATGGTGTGCACACGACTTCGGATAAACCGAACCCCGCTTTCCTTTGCCTTGTTGTAAAAGCGTTCGAATTCTTTTCCATGGGTTCTCATATCCATAAAGAAAATAGCACAATCCAAGCCTTCACCTGCATGCTCTCTGGCAATAACCGCTTCTTTGATGGCATACATACAGCAAACAGAGGAACAATATGAATTGTCACATTTATTGAGATCTCTTGATCCTACACATTGAAACCACGCGATTTTTTTGGGTTCTTTATGGTCCGATAACCGAACCAGGTGACCGCTCGTTGGCCCTGACGCCGATAAAATTCTTTCCATCTCCATGGAAGTGATAACATTGGGATGCTTGCTGTAGTTGTAAGCATCGAACCTGGATGGATCAAAAGGTTCAAAACCAGGGGCCAGGATAATAGAACCTACTTTTACGGAAATGGTTTCCTCTTTATCATCAAACTTGATGGCCTCTGCAGGGCAATATTTTTCACAGGCCTTACAGCGGCCCTTTTTTTTAAAATAAATACAACGTGCAGGATCAATGGCATATTTTAAGGGCACAGCCTGCGCATACGGGACATAGACAGCTTTACACTTTGCCAGGCTCATATTATATTTATCCGGAATTTTGACAGGGCATTTTTCAGCGCACAGGCCGCAACCGATGCACTTATCCATGTCAATAAAGCGGGGAGCCTTTGTTATTTTAACATCAAAATTTCCGGAATTTCCTTCAATTGCGGTTAATTTCGATAATGTAAGTAATTCAATATTCAGATGCCGGCCGACCTCGACCAGTACAGGTGAGATAATTCACATGGCACAGTCGTTGGTAGGAAATGTCTTGTCAAGCTGAGACATCACCCCGCCAATGGCAGGTGATTTTTCAACAAGATAGACATAATATCCGGAATTTGCCAAATCAAGTGCTGACTGCATTCCGGCAATACCGCCGCCGACAACCAGCACCGAACCAATAATATCTTTTGCCATTTTTGAAATCTCCTGATAAAAATATGGGTAATCACGGCATGGCAACCCTGAACCCGGTTACCATATAGCCGACTATAATTTTAAGCGCAATCTTGTTTTTTATCTTCTGGAAGGCGTTTTGTCAATAAAATTTACGGAATTTCCTTTTAAATATGGAATCAACCATGATGTCATCTCATCAGACCGAACAGGATCTTTCAGTGGCTATTATTGAAAAAGCTCTGGCCTTGGGAGCATCATTGGCTGGAATATCAAGTTTGCAATCAATTCGACAATCCCCTTCTCATTTATATTCCAAGAATGTCCGATGGCCATCCAAAGCAAAGGCAGTGATCATTTTAGCGTTGAAGCATCCTTCCACAGAGCCTTCACTTGACTGGTGGGATGGAAACCAGGGAACTGCCGGTAATCGTAAATTGATTTCCATTACAAGACAATTAAAAAGGTGGTTAAAAAAAAACCACGGAATTGTGGCAAACGATCTACCTTACTATATCCACAAAGGAGGTATTTTCCTGAAGGATTCCGCTGCATGTGCGGCAATGGGGGTAATCGGCAAAAACAATCTTTTAATCACCCCCGTCTATGGTCCCAGGATCCGGCTTCGTGCTTTATTTGTCAACTGCACGTTAACACCCACCAAGGGCTCAAAGGATTTTTTGCCTTGCGAAAATTGCCAGGCGCCATGTATAGAAGCCTGTCCCCAAAACGCCTTCGAAAGCGGTTCCTATGACCGGTTATTATGCCAAAAACAAATGGAACATGATGAAAAAGAAAGTTCAATTGCTAAAAACACGGGATCTTTTTATCTTTCGGATCCCCCCATCAAATACTGCAGAGCGTGTGAACTGTCTTGTCCGGTCGGCCATGAAGACAAAGATGATGAGCGTATAGTAACTGAATAATGAAGGCATGTGTGCGGTCATCTTCCGCCCAACATATAGCTTTCCAGAAAATGTTTTTGGCTGCGTTATCGGTCGGGGATATACGAAAAAGCATAATCTCCTCACTCTATCCTTGCCAAAAACATTTTCTAAAAAGCTATAGATATGCAAAAAAATCTTTTAATGATGGTATGATATGCAGACAGGGAGGAAACCTGAAACTGATTTCCATAAATATAGACATCATTTCGGGTTGAATTTCTGGAATAAGCTGAAGCACGGCTTAGATCCAATCCCCAATGTTTTTTTTCTCCCCGCCGGAACTCAAAAGGAGAAACAGAGAGATAATCCAAATTTCCAGGCCCTGTTTCGGAATAATCATATTCAAAACCACCATAGGCCGACACTCCCAATTCCCTGGAAAATGGTACCACGAAAATTTGGCCTGAGCCGGGTTTTATTTTTTTAAACCATTTATCTTGAGCAATGAATTTGAGAAAAGCTTCACAGACTTTGGGTTCAGGATTAATCATTAAAACGGTGTCGATACAATGGTCGGGGAAAAAACGAATAATTTCACCTTCCCCCCTCAATAGCACCAAATTTTCAGGGGCATATTGCTGAGCATCCAAACGTTTTTCTCTCCAGACCAAAGCCGTTTTTTGGTAATGAGAACCCTCATTCAGCGGGACAGCCCAATCGTATTTATCAATGGCAATGACACCCGTATGCGGATTATTTTTCGCAATTTTCCACGCCACTTCACCACTTCCGCATCCTATTTCAAAAATGATATGGTCCATCTTGAGTATTTTTTTTAGTTTTGAAATGTCTTCCTGGAAATTTTCCCGGGAAAAAAGGTATGCATTCAGCAGCACCAAAGAATCCTCGCCCGGCAACATCTGACCTGCTGACTTCTGATGAATACCGGGGCTTTGAACAGATTGGGCCGTGGGGCAATACACGCTTTTTGAGTTGGATAATGCAGGGGAAGGGGTTTCATTTAACGTTTCAAATGAATAGGAGTTGCATGTTGTGATATTTGAAAAAATTTCGCGCCCCTTACTTTTATGGTGCAGAAGGCGGAGCATTTCTTTTCCAAAATTGAAAAAATTCATCATGTTCTCTCAACAGCCCCTTTCAGGCTAAAATGAATTTATTTTTTTCTGATCCTAAATGACGGAATATATCCTTATCAAAAATCAGCCTCGCTGTACTAAATTATTGGAAACTCCTATCATTGTCAAATCATTAATTTGAAAGATTTAAAAAATGATTATGTCTTCAAAAAAGAAAAGGCATATTTTTTAAAATTTTGATATGTTATCAGGGTACGGATGTGTAAAATAAAAAAAACAAGGAGAATTCATATGTGCGCCTACCAGGTGGAGTACACATTCACTTTTCAGGATGGCAAAGTAGAAACCTTTAATTATTGTTTTAATGATAATCCTTTTCATTTAACAAAACAACCTATTGATAACCCCAAAGAATGGATTAAAATCGATTTCCATCAATGCCCGAATTGCACTTTGGACCCAAAAAAAACCATGTATTGCCCACAGGCTGCCAGTCTGTTGCCTCTCATTCACGCCTTTGATAATGTCTATTCATATAATCCCGTTCACCTCACCGTGGTAACCCATGACAGGAAAACCACCCATAACACCACTGTAGCAAGGGGAATCAGTTCTCTGATGGGTTTGCTGATTGCAACCTGCGGATGTCCTGTTACCCGCTTTTTTATTCCCATGGGACGTTTTCATCTTCCGCTGGCAACTCAGGAGGAAACCCTTTTTCGAGCAGCGGCTTCATTTCTTTTGACCCAATATTTTTTAAAAAAATCCGGAAACCCTGCTGATTTAAAGATGGATGGTCTTATCGAGGTGTATTCTGAGATGCAAAAAGTGAATCAATATATGCTAAAACGGCTCAGAAGCGCTGTTAAAACCGATTCAACCGTAAATGCCTTGATTATGCTGGATGTATATGCGAAGTTTGCACTTATCGATATAGATGAATGCTTGGATGATATTTATTATTTATTTCAGCCTTTTTTGGAAAATATAAAAGGGAGGCAAAATCAAGGTTGCGGATGAAGCAGTTAAAGCATTTATTATACACAATACATTTTTCATATATAGGTATAATTGCCTATTGACAGATTTTATTGGCGGAGTATTCTGAGTTATATCCTGACATCAAATACCTGGTTATAAAAGGTAGCCGGGAACTAAAAAAACAACCTCCGATAGGGCTTAATTGCAAAAGGAGGAAAAAATGTACCGAGCCCACAATATTCCAAGAAACCATTCGCGTTTCCCTATAGAAACGCCTATTATCTTTGCCAAACCAACCACGGACAATCTATTTTCCGCACATATGCGCAATATCAGTGAAGAAGGCATGTATTTTGAGACACAATATCCTATAGCCCCATGGTCAGATGTCTATATTTGGATAGAAAAGCAGCCAATTGAAACTCATGGTGGGATTCGAATTTATAATTTTTATCGTTCAAAGGTTATATGGTGCCTGCAAGTTGGAGGAAGTGAAATCTTGGGCATAGGCGTTAAACATCTTAATCGCAGCCTTTTTACATCGGGTCCAGAATTTGTATGCAGCATTTGCGAAGATAAAATACCCCTGAGCCAAGTTCATTTTTACAAAGATTTTATATACTTTTGCGCTGATTGCTATCAGCAAATTGAAAATTGTTCAGGGAAAAACAGAGACGAGGTTCTCAGGTTTATCGAAGGAAACGTATTTTAGGACATAACCAGTCAGATTTCCCGAAAATGGCATATTTCTTAATGAAGGCATTTATTTAGGGTAATTGTCGTTGGCATATATGTAGTCGAAGTAATATTCATAATAATCGTCATTTTCAAGTTCAGCTTCTTCTGAATCCTCAGATTCGGATTCCCGCTCAAGCCTTGTTTTTAGTTCTGAAAGCCATAAATTTCTAGAAAATTCGTACAGTTTTTGTAACAATATTTCAGAATCAGGAACAACCTCTTTGTTTACCTGAAAAAAATCGTTTGTTCCGCTGAGCACTGTCTTGACGTTTCGAATATATTCGGTATCATCAAGAGTTTCCTTAATAAAAATCTCGTGAATTTTCGAGATAATACTTTTGAGGACATCTTCAATAATATTAATATCAGCCATGAAAGAGTTTCCTGATTGCTCTTGGTTGATCTTGTCATTACTCATGTTGTCAAAACTCCTTGTATGCACACTTTCTATCAGGGCATGTTACAAAATCCCCTTCTTTTTTAGTTGATTTTTCAACCAGAAATTTAGAACCGCATTCAGGACATGGTTTGTTTATCGGTTTATCCCAGGAAGCAAATTTGCATTTGGGAAAACGGCTGCATCCATAGAAAGTTTTACCTCTCTTGGAAATTCTTTCCACAATTTCTCCATCACATTTTTCTTCAGAGCATTTCATGCCGATTGTTTTTCCCGCTTCTTTAGGATCCAGCGAGCGGGTATATTTGCATTCGGGATACCCGCTGCAGGCCAAAAACTTACCGTATCTTCCGGATTTCATAACCATGTGTTTTCCGCATTTTTCACAGGTTTTATCGGTAAGTTCTTCCAACATTGGTTCGATAGGATGAATAATCCCCTTTTCATCGCGAGTATAATCCCGGGTGTATTTGCAATCGGGATACCCGCTGCAGGCCAAAAATGGTCCGTTTTTACCAATTTTCAAATGTATTGGGTAGTCACATTCCGGGCATTTCAGATGGGTAGCAAATCCGACACCCTTTACACTCAGCATATTGGTTACTGCAATATCCAGGTTCTTTTTAAAAGGGTCGTAAAATCGTTCCAGGACTTCAAGAGAATTGACTTCAGCAGATTCCAGCAAATCAAGATTATTTTCCATATTGGAGGTAAAATCCACACTGAAAACATCCGGGAAATGCTCAACGAGCAGCTCATTTACAATAAATCCAAGTTCATTGGGTTTAAAAGAACCTTTATCCAACTCCACATATTTTTTTTCCCGGATTGTGGATAAAATAGATGCATAAGTGCTGGGACGCCCAATACCATTTTCTTCCAGTTCTTTTACCAGTGATGCTTCTGAAAAACGCGGCGGTGGTTGGGTAAAATGCTGTTTTGGCTCATACTGATGTGCTTTAAGGACCATTTTTTCGGTGAGTTCAGGAAGTTTTTCTGTCCTGGCATCAAGGGCATCTCCCTGTTCCTCGGATTGATACAACGCCAGATAGCCTGGAAATTTTATGGTGGAACCCGATGCACTGAAAGTGTATGGACCACAAGCAATGGAGACTGACACCTGGTTGATGAGTGCCTGGGCCATCTGAGATGCGACAAAACGTTTCCAGATCAGCTTATAAAGGGCCATCTGATCTGCATTTAAGTAAGGGGCTAATGTTTCAGGAGTATTCAATACCGATGTGGGGCGAATTGCTTCATGGGCATCCTGCGCTTTTTTTTTATTTTTGAAAAATCGCGGTTTTTCATGCGAAAAATCAGGCCCGAATTTTTCAGCTATCAGCCTTTGTGCTTCTTCGGCAGCTTCCTGAGAGATTCGAACCGAATCGGTTCTCATGTACGTAATCAATCCGACAGGTTCCCCATGAGCCAAATCGATACCTTCATAAAGTTGCTGGGCAACCACCATGGTCTTTTTGGCGGAAAATCTTAATTTTTTGATAGCATCCTGTTGAAGTTTGCTTGTGGTAAAGGGGGGCAGAGGATTGCGTTTGATTGTTTTTTTGGTCACTTTTTCAACGACAGGCTGCTCGTTTGAAAGTTGTTCTAAAATTGATCTTGCGGAAGAACCATCGGGTATTTTGAGTTTCCGGTTGTTTTGGCGAGTCAATTTTGCAGAAAACGCAGGTGGGGTTTTTCCTTCAAAAACTGCTGTAATCGACCAGTATTCTTCCGGCTCAAAAGCCTGAATGGCCCTTTCCCGCTCACAAATAATCCTCAAAGCCACAGATTGGACTCGCCCTGCACTTAATCCTCCCTTAACTTTTCGCCACAATAACGGAGATATTTCATAGCCCACAAGTCTGTCGAGGATTCTTCTGGCCTGTTGTGCTTCATACTTATTTTCATCAAGTTGTTTTGGAGACGACATGGCTTGCCGAATGGCATTTTCGGTAAGTTCATGGAAAAGGACCCGGTGAAATTTTCTTCCTTTTTTTTTTAAAATTTCTGCAGTATGCCATGCGATGGCCTCACCTTCACGGTCGGGATCCGGAGCCAAGTAAACTTCCATGGTATCGCCCGCAGCCTTTTTTAATGATGAAATGGCTTTTTGCTTACCGGGTATATTTTTATAAAACGGCTTAAACCCGTTTTCAATATCCACGCCCAATTCATTCTGGGGTAAATCTTTAATATGACCCAGGGTTGCTTCGATGCGGTAATCATCTCCCAGATATTTTTTAAGTGTTTTCACTTTTGTTGGTGATTCTACGATGAGAAGTGGCTTATTCACAACATCTCCTTTAATTAAACAATATTGCCTTATTCAAAAGTTATCCAGTATCATGCAAGGTTTTTTAAAGAAAAACGCTTACCTGGCGATTGCTCTGCAAGACCCTCCAGTTCGAATTTCAGTAAAATACCCAACAACCTTCCTGGTGCCATGGCTGTTTTTCGAACCAGCTCATCAATGTGGATCGGATAAGGTTCAAGGTGACTTATTACGCGCTGTTCGTCAGGACTTAAATCAGGCAACCGCTTCGCTTGATTGTCAAGATAGCCATTGTGACAATCAGGTTCAAGGCTTTCTTGTATTTGGGGGGATAATTCTTCAATGATATCCTGTATATGCTGCACCAGTTTTGCCCCCTGTTTGATAAGACTGTTGGTACCCGCACTTTTATAAGACTGGATACTTCCAGGCACTGCAAAAACCTCCCGGTTTTGCTCAGCTGCCAATCTGGCTGTTATCAGAGAACCGCTTTTTTTCGCGGCTTCCACAACAACTGTTCCCAACGCCATTCCGCTTATGATCCGGTTTCGAACAGGGAAATGATGTGCCTCCGGAGGGGACTGAAGCGAAAATTCAGAGATAACTGCCCCGTTTTCCGAAATGGTTTCAAAGAGCTTTCGATTTTCCGGCGGATAAATCCTGGCAAGACCGCTTCCCAAAACCGCAATTGTTCTGCCGCGCGCCGAAAGTGCCCCCTTGTGTGCCGCTGAATCGATTCCTCTGGCCATCCCGCTGACAATGGTAAAACCGCGTGCAGCCAGATTTTCAGATAATCGCTTTGCTTCTGAGATACCGTAATTGGTTGGATGCCTGGATCCTACCACGGCAATGTTATGGCTTTCAGGCATAAGCTTTCCGGAGACATAGAGGTAAGGAGGAGGATCTGGTATATGGCGTAACAAAGAGGGATAATCCCGGTCTGAAAAAGTCATTAAATGAAACCCACTTTTTATGGTATCATCAATTTCTTTTTTAAAACAATCTCTGAATTTATATGTTTTTATTGTGAAAGCTGTGTTCTTGGACAGGCCCCTGATTTTACAAAGCTCTTCAATGGAAGCGGCAAATACATTTTCCGGGGAACAAAACCTGTTAATCAATCTTTTATAAAGAATATTTCCGATTCCCGGTATACTTTTAAGAGCAAACCAGGGAAACAGTTTTTCCGGAAAAGTTTCTCTCATTCTCTTTTATCTGAAGCAATTTTTTAACCTTTCTAAAAAAAAATCAGGTTTTTTTTCTCTTGCTTGTATAGGCCAGAAGAATCGGACTTGCCACGTAGATAGACGAGTAGGTTCCTATAATAACTCCGATTGTCATGGCAAAAGCAAAATCATGAATGATTCCGCCCCCGAAAAACAATAAACACAAAACAACTGTCAAAGTTGTTAAAGCCGTCAGGATTGTTCGAGCCAGAGTATCGTTAATACTTCGGTTTAAAATAAATTCCAGGGGCTTCTTGTGATACTTTCTTAAATTTTCTCTGATCCGGTCAAAAACAACAATTGTATCATTCAGGGAATAACCCATGATGGTCAGCAAGGCAGCGATAATTGGGAGTGTGAATTCAATATCGAAAATGGAAAAAATGCCGACTGTGATAACAACGTCGTGAATAAGCGCGACAATAGCCCCCATGGCATACTTAAGCTCAAGAAACCAAAACAGGACTAATGTAACAATCAAAGCAGCCAAAATTAAAAATGGGATACTCACATTAAAAACGGATAAAATATAGACTGCTGAAATAAGTGCTGCAGCAACCCCTCCGCTTACAAACCATTTGAGTTCGAAACGGCCTGAGATATAAATGGTGATAAACAACAAAGCAAAAAACATGGCAAACAAGGCCTTTTCCCTTAAATCTTGCCCCACCTGTGGCCCCACCATTTCAATTCGGCGGATTTCTACTTCACTGTTTGTGGATTCTTTGAGTAGTGTCTGAAGCTGGCCTGAAAAGGTTTCATCATAGCCTTCGGTTATATCGGTACGAATGAGATATTCATTATCTTCTCTGTCACCGAACCTTTGAACAGAGGCCCGGTCCAGGTTTAGCTGAGAAAGTCCGCTTGTAATGTCATCGATTTGAACCGGTTCAAAAAACTTGATCTGAATTAGTGAACCACCGGCAAAATCAATACCATACCGGGGTCCTCCGTGTAAAATCACCGAAAATATACTGATAATGATCATACAGGCAGATAGAAAATAGGCAATTTTTCTTTTGCCGGTAAAATCGATGTTGGTACCAGGTTTGATAAACTGCATCATTTTCTCCAAAAATCAATCTTCTTGTACGCCGAAAAAACAATCCTTCCGTAAGATGTTGCGTCAACGGCTCAATCCAGGAAACTAAATGCTCAAACGCTTAATTTTGCGGTTGATCAAAAAATAATCAAAAATGGCCCGGGTAAGAATCAGGGATGTGAAAAGACTTGCGATAACACCCAGGCTTAATGTAACGGCAAAACCTTTTACAGGACCGGTACCAAACTGGAACAACACCAGGGCCGCAATCAAGGTTGTCACGTTGGCATCCAGAATAGTCAGTGTCGATCGTTCATATCCCGCACTGATAGCAGCTCTCGGTGTTTTTCCAACATTCAGTTCCTCACGTATGCGTTCAAAGATAATGACATTTGCATCCACCGCCATTCCGATGGTCAAAATAATACCCGCAATCCCCGGAAGGGTCAATGTTGCCTGGAAGGCAGCAAGGCCAGCCGCAATTAAGAGAATATTCAAAATCAAGGCTGTGTTGGCAATAAGGCCGGATGCCTGATAGTAGACCACCATGAAAATGATCACCAGAATACCACCCGCAAGCATGGAAATAAGGCCTTTGCGAACCGAGTCGGCCCCCAGCGACGGCCCCACGGTTCTTTCCTCCAGTATTTCCACCGGGGCCGGTAATGCACCGGCACGCAAAACAATCGCCAGATCGCGAGCCTCTTCGGTGGTAAAATATCCTGTGATCCGGGCTTCACCTCCTGCTATTCTTTCTTGAATAACCGGTGCTGAATAAACGGTGTTATCTAAAACAATCGCCAGTCGGTTTTGAACATTTTCAGATGTGATTCTTTCGAAAATTCTGGCACCCTTTGAGTCAAATTTAATACTGACATAGGCTTCACCATATTGGGAATCAATTTGTACTCTTGCATCGGTAAGGTATGCTCCCGTCAATAAAGTCCGCTTCACCAAAACATAAGGGGTTTTGATTTCACGGTTTGTGGCGGGATCATGCCGAACCTGGTATAAAATCTCGGTACCGGGTGGGGCACCTCTTTTTTCAGCAACATGGGGATCAACACTTTCGTCCACAAGCTTAAATTCCAGAAGTGCTGTTCTTCCAATAAGTTCTTTGGCTCTTTGGGTATCGGTAACTCCAGGAAGTTGAACCAGAATGCGATTGGTTCCCTGCAGCCGGATATCGGGCTCACTCACACCAAACTGATCTATCCGGTTTCGAATGGTTTCAAGGGCTTGCTGCACAGAAAGTTGTTTGATATGCCGAACCTCTTCATCCGGTAAATCCAATGTCAGCCTCACCGATTCGTCATCAACAGCACGGGACACCATACGAAGATCACGAAAATCTTTATCCAAAAGCTTTTGAATTTCTTTTTCCCGATTTATATCCGCAATTTCTATAGAAAGCTTCATTCCATTTTTCGTTTCCACAAAAACATCCTGAAGTTTCGCACTTCTAACCGTTTCTCGGATTTCCTGAGCTAATCGCTCAATGGTGCCTTCAACCGCCTTATCCGTTTCCACTTCCAGTACAAGATGCATACCCCCTTGAAGGTCGAGGCCAAGATTAATTTTTTTATAAGGCCAAACAGAAGGTTTGAACGTGGGAATCACATATATGATTGCAACAATGACAACCGTGAGGATAAAAAACAGCCGCCATGAAAACTTTTTCAACGGTTCTTTTCCTTTCAGCAAAGATCAATCTTTGATGGGTAAACTGGTTATAAAATTGGACATGGCCCTTAACTTTTTACTGCACGAGCCACATTAAAGCCCCAGAAAAAGCAAAATACCCTTTGGTGCAAAATACTCTCTTTTTCACTGGGGCTTGTTTTTGATAAAAATGCGGTCATTCTGACTTTTCGTTGTCAGATTTATTCCTCTTTTGACGGCGTTTGGGACGAAGACCTGACTAAAGCCCCGACATTGTTTCGCGCCAATTTTATCCGAACCTTGTCTGCAATTTCCAAAGTCACCGTTGTATCGTCCAAACCGGTGATACGACCGTAAATACCGCCGGCGGTTATAATACGATCGCCCTTTCTCAGGTTGGTGACCATTTCACGATGCTCTTTGGTCTTTTTCTGCTGGGGTCTGATCAAAAGAAAATAAAAAATGACAAACATAAGTATGAGAGGAATAAATGCAGTAAATCCACCCTGTGCACCTTCCCCCGCCGCTCCGCTTTGACCCATTGCATAAACGATATCAACCAAGATAAAACCTCCTTAAAGTTATCAATAACGCCTCGTAATTATGGATATCCGTAGCTAAAATTAAAAGCCATCAATAAACAAAAAACTTGGGCTCATATACTTTAAATGAATTTTTACGTCAAACGATTATTGGGAAATGTTGAAAATTCATTTAATAACCATTTATCATTACAATTTGGAAGCCAAAAGTAAAGGTCATGATCAAGATTTTGATGGAATCCACAGGTTTTGACCATCAAACCTGATATGGTCCACCTTGTGTAAATCGATCTGATCAAGAAGTGAAAAGATCTCTTCCATATGAAAAACCACAATTTCACTTTCGGGATTAAGCAGATTCAAGTCAGCATATAGCTTTCGATCTCGTGTGTTGTAAATATAAACAATGTTTTCCGAAAACTTTAAAATTTTTCCTACACCTGAGCTATAACCCCGTTCATCAGGTTTATCAGCCATGGGAGAAAGAGGAATGTTTTTGCGATTAAAATAATCTTTTAAAAATTGGAAATGAATATTCCACAAGTTGTCATTTGGTTTAACCACATAGATTCCAAAAGCAACCACATTTTCTTCCAACACTTTTTCTGCAAGACCTTCTTCTATGACACTGCCTTGTCTTATACGAACTTTTTCGAGGATTTCACGCATGGGAATAATTGAATCCCCCAGCTTAAGGCTTTCATCAGCCCTGACAATAAGATCAACGCCTTTATCTAAACCAAATTGGTCCTTACGCTCCTTAACAACTGCCTGAAGCTTTTCATCTTCCCCCAATCTGTCAAAGTCGATAATTCTCTGCTGGGGTATTTTCCGGTAAATCTCATCATCCGGGTGTATTGACTGTTGCTCCTGTTGTTGTGTTGCCTGCTTGGTCTTCAGTGGATTTCCGGAAACCCGGGTCCAAAAGTAGATACTTGAAACAGTTGCCAAAACAATACAAACCAGGGACAAAAGTATCTTGTTTTTTCGTCCTTTACTATGTTTTTTGACCATCTTTTCAAACTTTCCCAAACCATCTTGTCGTTTAATGATAAATTTTATTATTAGCGTAATGGTCTTTAAGTGTCAAGGATTGCTGCTGAAACAGCGATTATTCACAAATAATTTTACTGTCGGATGGCATCATCCCGGTATCAGGTTCGATGGTTATGGACAGTCCTCTTCGTAATTCGAGTTCAGCAATTTCCGTTCGTTTTTTATTAAGCAGATAATCGGCAACCTCAACAGGGACGATTCCTTTGACAAGAGTAATTTCATCTTTCAGTGTTACCAGGCGAAGTTTGCGAAGAAAGCTCACCCCAAGGGTTTCTGTGGAAGGTGTGAGACCTTTACCCTGGCAGTACCTGCATGAGCCGTAACTTCCAAATTCAATGGACGGTCTTATTCGCTGCCGTGACATTTCCAATAATCCAAAACGCGAAATTCGTCCGACCTTTGCTCTTGCTTTGTCTTTTTTAACATGATGTTTCAGAACTTTTTCCACTTCAAGCCTGTGCTTGGTATCTTTCATATCGATAAAATCAATAACGATAAGTCCGCCAAGATCTCTCAAACGCAGTTGGCGAGCCACTTCCTCACCGGCTTCGATATTGGTCATTAGAGCAGTTTGTTCAATGGAAGATTTGTGTATGCCTTTGCCGGAGTTGACATCAATGGCCACAAGCGCTTCTGTTTGCTGTATGACAATGGAACCGCCGGATTTGAGTTCAACACGGTTCTCAAAAATAGATGCGATCTGATTTTCCAATTGATACTTGGTGAAAATGGGTTTGGGCCCTTTGTGAAACTTGACGATTTTGGTATGTTTGGGAGAAGTAATTTTTACAAAATCCTTAACCTCTTGATAAACAGCTTCGTCATCCACCAGAATACTGCTGACCTCAGAGGTAAAATAATCGCGTATGGCTCGAACCACCAGGTTTCGTTCCTTATAAAGAATCGATGGCGCCGGTGCTTTTATGGCTTTCTGTTTTATGTTTTTCCAAAGCCTCATCAGATAGCGCAAATCGTTTCCGATCACAGTTTTGGTTCTGTCCATTCCCGCAGTGCGGCTGATGACTCCAAATCCTTCGGGTATTTTCAAGCTGTTCAAAAGTTCCTTTTGACGCTTGCGTTCTTTTTCATCCTCTATTTTCCTACTCACTCCCAGGGTTTTGCTACCCGGCATCAGCACCACGTATCTTCCCGGAAGGGATATATACGTTGTCAGCATGGCCCCTTTTTCCATGATGGGGTCTTTGGTCACCTGAACAATGATTTCCTGCCCTTTTTTGAGAATATTCTTTAAAGACCGATCGCCGGTGTGATTGTCCTGAAAATAGTCACTGTGAATTTCATGTTTTTGCAGGAAGCCGTGACGTTCCGCCCCATAATCGACGAAAACCGCTTGAAGGGCAGGCTCAATTCTGGTGATAATAGCCTTGTAAATGTTTCCCTTGATGCTTTCTCTGGCGGCACTTTCAATCTGAAATTCCTCAAGTTTACTGTCTTTCACATAGGCAATGCGGCATTCTTCAGGATCAACGGCATTGATTAGAATTTTTGTCGTCATAAATGATGTTTTATTTTTAACCTTCGCAAAGATATAAATTTATTTAAAAAACCAACCCATGGTTTACATTTTATCGAACTTTTCTTCTGCTGCATATGAAATTGCAAGAAACAAGTCAAATATTTTCTCATCGCTTTCCATAAAATGTTTTGGCTGCGTTATCGGTCACAGATATACGAAAAAGTATGATCTCCTTCCTCTATCCTTGCCAAAAACATTTTCTGGAAAGCTATCGGCCTTGATATTTTTATTCTTATATGGCACAAGAAACACTTGCTTTTAAAACCTATCTTTTGCTTTTTTACCAAAAAATAGGATGATTCATTAAAAAATTCGGATTTTCGGAGGTAGAAACCGGCAATGGATGAAAAATATGATCCAGAAAAAATCGAGTTGAAATGGCAATCTTATTGGGATCAGCATGGCCTGATGAAGGTTTGGGAGGATCCGGGCAAAGAAAAATATTACTTGCTGGAAATGTTTCCATATCCATCTGGTAAAATCCACATGGGACATGTACGAAACTATACAATAGGGGATGTGGTTGCCAGATACAAAAGGATGAGAGGTTTCAATGTACTTCACCCCATGGGTTGGGATGCTTTTGGAATGCCGGCGGAAAATGCTGCCATCGCTAACCGGACGCATCCGGCCAAATGGACCTATGAAAATATCGATAATATGCGTCACCAACTAAAGCGTATGGGTTTTAGTTATGATTGGGACCGCGAGATTTCCACGTGCAGCCCTGACTATTATCGATGGGAACAGTGGCTTTTTATTAAAATGTATGAAAGGAACATGGTTTATCGCAAGGAAGCTTATGTTAACTGGTGTGAGCACTGTCAGACAGTGCTGGCCAATGAACAGGTGGAAGCCGGCTTGTGCTGGCGATGTTCAAAAACCGTCCGCCAAAAAAAGCTTGAGCAATGGTTTTTTCGAATCACGGACTATGCACAGGACTTGCTGGATTATTGCGATAAACTTCCCGGTTGGCCTGAAAAGGTCATTACCATGCAAAAAAACTGGATAGGAAAAAGTACAGGTGCTGAAATACGGTTTCCGATACAAAATCCTCCGGAAGGCGTTCAAGGAGAAATCCCGGTTTTTACCACACGTCCCGATACCCTGTTTGGTGCAACATTCATGGTGCTGGCCCCGGAACATCCTCTTGTTTCCAAGCTGGTTGGAGGGACCGAAAATGAATCCGTGGTTCTCGATTTTATTGACCGGATGGCTACTCAGGACAGGTCCGTAAGAGCTTTGGAAAATTATGAAAAAGAGGGCGTTTTCACAGGTTCTTATTGTATAAATCCTCTATCAGAGAGAAAAATGCCGATTTATACCGCCAATTTTGCTCTCATGGAATATGGAACAGGGGCGGTCATGTCCGTTCCGGCTCATGACCAGAGAGATTTTGAATTTGCCCAAAAATACGGATTGGACATCATTGTTGTTGTCAGGCCCGAGGATCGCGATTTGGATCCCCAAAACATGAAGGAAGCTTATACGGATGACGGTATCATGGTCAACTCGGGCATTTTCAACTCCATGAGAAATAAAGATGCCATGGAAAAAATTACAGATTACCTTAGTCAAAAAGGCCTTGGCCGAAAAACTGTCAGTTTTCGGCTGAAAGATTGGGGTATCTCACGGCAGCGATATTGGGGTGCGCCGATTCCAATAATTCACTGCAAAAATTGTGGTATCGTGCCTGTTCCGGAAAAAGATCTGCCGGTTGTTCTTCCGGAAAATGTCGATTTGCTGGAAGGCGGAAAATCACCGTTGCCAAAGCTGGAGGCTTTTACCAATACTTCTTGTCCCGCCTGCGGCAAATCAAATGCCAGAAGAGAAACAGACACCATGGATACGTTTGTGGAGTCCTCCTGGTATTTCGAGCGCTATTGCAGCCCCGATTGCCACAATGCAATTTTTGACCGCGATGCTGTAGATTACTGGATGCCTGTAGACCAATATATTGGAGGCGTCGAGCATGCCATTCTGCATTTGCTCTACTCAAGGTATTATACGCGGGTCTTACACGATATGGGACTTGTCAAATTCAAAGAGCCTTTTACCCGCCTGTTAACTCAAGGTATGGTTTGTAAAGAGACTGTATCGTGCATGGAACATGGTTATCTTTTTCCCAATCAAGTTGAAACCTCCGGGGAACACTTAAACTGCAGCCTATGCGGTAAACCGGTTTCGATTGGACGGGTGGAAAAAATGTCCAAATCCAAAAAAAACGTCATTGACCCCAATGTACTCCTCGAAAAATACGGAGCAGACACCACACGACTTTTCTGTCTGTTTGCCGCACCTCCGGAAAGGGATTTGGAATGGAGCGAGCAGGGAGTTGAAGGAAGTTTTCGTTTTTTAAACCGGGTTTGGCGTTTTGCAATAGCTTCTATGGAAGAAATAAAAGATGTGAAAGCCTTTGACGGAAATATTAATGAACTCAATGATGAACTGAAGCTGCTTTTTAAAAAGACCCACGAAACAATCCAAAAAGTTACCAACGATATCGAAGAGCGCTTTCATTTCAACACAGCAATCAGTGCGGTCATGGAATTGGTCAATGCGCTGTATGCCATGGAAGCAGAGCGTGAAGCAGGCAAAAGAGTCGATGAAAAACATCCCGAAAGAGCATCCGTACTTCGCTTCGTTCTGGATACCATTATAATCCTGCTGTCTCCCATCGTGCCACACCTGTCTGAGGAACTGTGGGAAAAGACAGGAAACCGCAACAGTGTGCTGATGGCAAAATGGCCCTCCTATCGGGAAGATGCCCTGGCCAAAGAAGAACTCACTATCGTCATTCAAGTCAACGGAAAATTGAGAAGCCGTTTTACAGTTCCTGCCGATACTCAGGATGAGGCCATAAAAAAGCTTGCACTTCAGGATGAAAAAGCCCTGAAATTTATTGGTGAAAAACCTGTAAAAAAGGTGATCGTCGTAAAAAAGAAGTTGGTCAACATCGTGGTCTGATCTTTAACCCCCAATCTGATTCAACGTTACTAAGCACTGTGAAAAACTATACCAAAAGCATATTTTGTCTCCTTTTAACGGCATTATTTACAACGGTAGCAGGCTGCGGCTATCGTTTTGCCGAGGAAAGAAATTTTCCGTTTCAAATCAGAACTCTATTTGTACCTGTTTTCGAAAATCCCACATCTGAAACCGGTATTGAAGCAATGATAACCAATGATTTTATTTATGAATTTGTTCGAAGCCACAATGTGAGAATTGCGGAAAAAGACATGCCTGATGCTTTTTTTCATGGGGTTATCAGGTCATTTAGCACTCATACCATCTCAAGAACCGATGTGCGTTCTCCCCTGGAACGGCGAATTACGATGATTTTAGACCTGAGATTGACCGACAGGCACGGTCAGGTTTTATGGGCATTACCCGGATTTTCCGGTAGCGAAAGCTTCATCGTGCAGCCGGATAAACTGATAACGGAAGGGGAAAAACGAGAGGCCTTAAGAACTCTCTCAAAAAGAATGGCTGAAATAGTCTACTACCAATTGATGGATATCGAGTAAGAGTTTTTTAAAGGTTTGCCGGATAAAACCGGCAAACCTTTAATCAGAAACGGAATTGACAATCTTGGTAAGTCTTGAAATTTTCCTGGCAGCCGTTCTTTTATGAAGGGTTCCTTTTTTTGCAGCCTTATCAATAATGGATTTGGCCAAATTCAATTCCTGAAAAGCTTTATCATGAGAATTTTCGGATGCTGCCGCGCGAACAGATTTAATGGCGCTTTTAACTCGCGTTCTAACAGATTTATTTCGCAAACGTCTGACTTCATTTTGACGGGCGCGTTTTAAGGCTGATTTATTGTTTGCCACCTTTGCTCATACTCCTTTCTTATTTCTGATAAACAGGCTCAGATCACAATCGTTTTAAAAACAACAACTGCGACTTATAAAATATCAGATCAACTTTTGTCAATAAGAAAATGGATTTCTCCATAAGATATGGAAAAAAATGAAAAAGTAAAAATGGCAAAAGATACCGGCATTGTAATGGTCATTACTCTTTTGAGCCGGATTTTTGGCTTTATTAGGGATGCTGTCATAGCCTGGTCTTTTGGAGCCGGGTTTATATCTGACATTTTTTTTGTGGCCTTCAGGATACCCAATCTGATCAGGAGACTTTTTTCCGAAGGGGTTTTAAGTCTTGCATTTATCCCGGTTTTTATTGAGTATTTGTCGACTAAAGGAAAAAAAGAGGCTTTTCAATTGGCCCGATCCGCTTTTTTGTCCTTTTTTCTGATTTTGGCGACGGTTACTATGGCTGGCATTTTTTTTGCAGATGTACTTGTGACCGTGTTTGCACCAGGCTTTGTTTCTTCTCCCGAAAAGTTTGCATTGACCGTTTCTTTGACCCGGATAATGCTGCCCTTTATTATTTTCATAGGTCTTTCGGCGATTTGCATGGGAATTTTAAATACATTCGGACATTTTACAACCCCGTCATTATCCCCATTTATCATCAATATCAGCATGATCGGTGCTATCCTGATTATTTCACCTCAAATGGCTGAACCCATAAAAGGATTAGCTATAGGGGTTCTTCTGGGGGGCATTTTGCAGCTGTTTTTGCAGGGAGCATTTTTGGCAAAAACCGGTATCTTTTTTAGGGAGAAAACCGTTTTATTTCATCAGGGTTTAAAACGGATTGGAATCTTGACTTTGCCTGCTGCTTTGGGAGCTTCTGTTTTTCCAATCAATGCACTTCTGGATTCTTTGATTGCATCTTTTCTTGTGGAAGGAAGTATTTCTCATCTTTATTACGCTGATCGCCTTGTTCAGTTTCCTTTGGGCATTTTTGGCATAGCAGCAGCTACGGTCTTACTTCCGGGTTTAACAAAAGAAGCTTCTTCAAAAAATTATCAGGCCCTTGCCAAAACCATGAGTATGAGTTTAAAAATGGTATTGTTTATTACGGTGCCCGCTATGGCAGGCATGATTGTTCTAAGGGAGCCAATAATATCACTGTTGTTTGAAAGAGGTGCTTTTGAAACACAAAATGTTCGATTGACTGCGGAAGCCCTTTTATATTATGGAATTGGATTGTGGGCATTTGCTTCGGTAAGGATTGTTGTATCGACATTTTATGCTCTGCAGGACACATATACACCGGCTCGTATTGCTTTGGTCTGTATAGTATTAAAAATCATCATGGCTGTTGTATTTATCCGGTTTTTAGACTTCAAAGCACTGGCCTTGTCGACCTCACTGGCCTCTGTTTTAAATTTGGTCTTTTTAATGCATGCACTTCAGTTGAAATTGGGGCATATCGATTTAAAAGACACAGGTTCATCTTTGATCCGTACAATCACAGGAGCCGTTTTGATGGGCCTTGGTGTGGTATTATGCAGTCGAGTTATGCTACCGGCAGCGGATAATTCCCTTTTGGCAAAATCCACGGGGCTTTTTGGGTGTATATTTGTCGGGATCATTCTATATGGAATTTTTTCTTTCCTTTTTAATGGTCGGGAGGTGAGAATTTTATTAGAAGCAATAAAGCGGATTCGGGGGGCTTAAAAGTGAGTTCAAAAGAAAAAATACTCTTGTCCGGAGTCTGTGTTATTTTACTTACGATTTTGCTGATGGCCATTGTTGGCGAAAAAGGATTGACTGATCTTTACGGGCTCAAAGAAGAGCTAGCAAATATTGTGGAAAAAAATGAAAAAATAGCCCATGAAAATCAATTGCTTTTACATGAAATTGAGCGGTTGAAAAATGATTTGAGCTACGTTGGAAGTGTGGCCCGGAAAGATCTCGGTTTTGTTTCAAAAGAGGAGTTTATTTTTCAGAGCAGAACATCACCATTAAAATGAGAAAATACTGAGGTATTTAAATGAAAATTCTGATTACAGGGGCTGCGGGATTTATTGGTTTTCATTTATGTAAACATCTTCTTGAAAGCGGAAAAAGCGTGATGGGAATTGACAATTTGAATACCTATTACGACGTTAATCTAAAAAAATCCCGCCTTTCAATTCTTCAGTCTTACAAAAACTTTAAGTTCAAACAACTCGACATCGCGGATCGTAATGCCATGGAATCTGTTTTCAATTCAGATTCTTTCGACAGGGTGGTTAATCTGGCTGCACAGGCTGGAGTACGTTACAGTCTCGAAAATCCCCATGCTTATATTGATGCCAATATTTCGGGTTTTACAAATATTCTTGAAGGGTGCCGCCATTTCAATGTTCCCCACCTGATCTTTGCCTCCAGCAGTTCCGTTTACGGCTTAAATACGTTGATGCCCTTTTCGGTACATCACAATGTGGACCATCCGGTGAGTCTATATGCGGCAACCAAAAAAGCAAATGAACTCATGGCTCACACCTACAGCTACCTATACCGTTTGCCAACAACCGGGTTAAGATTTTTCACTGTCTATGGGCCATGGGGCAGACCCGACATGGCTCTGTTTCTTTTTACACGGGCCATTTTGGCTGACAAGCCCATAAAAGTTTTCAACCATGGAAATCTGGAGCGTGATTTTACCTATATCGATGACATTGTTGAAGGTATCGTTAATATCATGGATCGGATTCCTTCAGGAAATCCTCACTGGAATTCCGACAAACCTGATCCGGGAACCAGCAAAGTTGCATATCGCTTGTACAACATCGGCAACAATAACCCCGTCGCCCTCATGGAATTTATCGAGACCATTGAAAATGTATTGGGGAAAAAAGCAAAAAAAGAATTTTTGCCGATGCAGCCGGGAGATGTCCCGTCAACATTCGCCGATATTGAAGACCTTGTATCGGATATCGGCTTCAAGCCCAACACCCCAATAAAAGCAGGAATTCAAAAATTTGTTGAATGGTATATCCAATACTACAATAAATAGAAATTAAAAATTTTAATCCTCAAGCAAAGCTTCCAGATCCTTTATCAATGATCTTATCTGTGAACGGTCTAGTTCAATAACAGCTTTGCCGCCACCAGGATGAGAAATGGAAAGAAATGTGCCATCTTCTTTTTTTGTTACTTCCCATTTTTTTCCGGGCCTTAACTTCACTGACTTATGAAGATAGTCGTCCGGATTAAACTGGGCAATTTGGATCAACACCCCAAAAGCATTTTTGGGGTGTATAAAGACCTCTTTCCAGGAATCTCCCATATCCCGGTAGCCGAAATAAGGAATATTATATTCATCGAGGGTTTTAACGGTATTTTGAATATCCGGGGTCTGCAACGTTATATGATGAACCCCTCCGGATGGATATTTTTTAAAAAAATTATCCAAAAAGCTTCCCGGGCCTGTCGGATACAAAAATTCCAGGCGGGAGAGGTCGCCTAAGGAAAAAATTCTCCAATTATACTTCATTTCAGGGTCGCTTTCCCCAACTCCCTGAATAGCGCCAAGAACATCCTGAAAAAAATGAAGTCCCTGATTAATGTCTTTGACAGCGATAGATACATGATCAATTCGTGAAATCATTTACAGCTTCTCCTTCTCCTCTTCATAGCCGGGGAAATCAGATCAGGCAATAGTACAAAAGTCCGATTATTGACACTCTCCTATCCAACGACCTGAGTATTCATAGCTCATTTCCATGCGCTCCTGCCCTGAAATGGTCATTTTCATTGATCCGGACATGGTATCACCATGATAGGTCGCATCCCCCTGTCCCCTTATCTGTGTACCCTGTGAAGAACATTCTATTTTGTAAGTTATCGTGTTTCCGTCTATCTTGTAATCTACCGTCTCGCATTCCTGGTCAGGCCGGGGGTCTTGGGGGATCAAATCATCCTTGGTAATGCACTGGGTATAAGTTACCGCCGGCATTTGCATTGGCATCCCGGGCATCTCGAGCTGAGTGGTAATTTCCCACATCCCTTCTCGTATATCCGGCTGGGCGAAAGCCAAAAAAGCCATTGGAAAAATAAAAATCAACGTTAAAGCCATTAAACGGTTTAATCGACGCATCAGCTATCTCCTTGTCATTATGGGTCATCATTTGGATCATAACTATTTCACCGAGATTGCAAAATTTTTTTTTTTGCATGACGGCAAATTTAGCAACCTGCAAACACTGCTTGAAATCTGATTCAAGCAAAAAATATTAAACAAAAATCAGGCAAGATGGAAGCTTTATTTGGAAGTATTCGGACTTTTCTGGAGTTGGTATCATAATCTTTTTTCCTAAAGGAACAGTTTCCGGGGTTGGTCAGATGTATTTTGAGAAATTTTTCCTTTTTCTCAACCGATCTTGAATATGGTTTAAATAATGGATGCCCTTTTCCCAAAAAGTATTGATTCTTTACCGCACCTTTTTTATAAAACTTGAACATTGAGTCAAATTTCTCTTTATTTTTTTTAAAATCAATTTTCATTTATGAAAACAATATTACTTGGTTTTTCGGAAAATTTTTCTTTACTTTTTGGTATTTCTGTGGATCGTTGTTCGGCTGAGGTTTAAAGAGGCTTTATGGGCGCTGAAGGCGCAAAACATACTCAGCCTAAAGCAGCGCCCTGGGTTTTGGCATATTTTATGAATCCCTGCAAGGACACGACATATAATCAGATTCGATATGCCGAGACAGATTATGTCGCGCCCTTACAGGGCTTAGAAACTGGTTTTTAAACCCAGGGCGCTGCCCTTGGGCTGAGTATGTGACGCCCTTTCAGGGCTAATGAAAACGGTCATTATCCTGGATTATTGCACATAAGCGAGACCCTCAAAAGAGTAACACTAATTCAAGAATGTCAACAAAAAATCCGAAAACTCAAGAATAGTATAATTTATATTCATGAAAAACAAAAACGCGTCTAAAGTTTCTCCGAAGTCAAATACTTACGACTTTTTTAAAAAAGTCTATGAACGGTTTCTAAAAATCCGGGGTGAACCCAAGCAAATAGCCTTGGGTTTTGCATTGGGCTTGTTTGTGGGAATGACCCCCGCTTTAGGCTTTCATATGGTTATTGCAATCTTTTTAGCAACCCTTTTCAAATGGAACAAAATCTCTGCTGCTTTGGCTGTCTGGATAACCAATCCGCTTACAGCCCCGGTAATCTACAGCATTACCTATATGCTCGGGGCCAAGGTCCTGGGACTTCGAAAATCTTATGAACCAACCAGCGAAGAAGTAACCTCATCTGTTTTTATTGACATGCTCAATAAAACACCCGAAATTTTCGCTGCCATGACCATCGGTGGTATAATTATCGGGTTGCCACTATCTTGTATCGGCGGCTATATTGCCTATACAATCATCAGCAGATATCAAGCCGATTTGAAAAAGAAATTGACTCAACAGAGATTAAAACATAGAATAAAAAAAGCGTTAAGAAAAGAAAGACGGAAACAAAAACGGCTTAACAGGGAAAGGGGAATACAAATGGATAAAAATAAAACACAACAAAAATACGAGTGCCCAAAATGTAATCAAATTAAGCAAACAGATGGCTCAAAAGACTCTGCTCCTGAATGCTGCGGCACGCCCATGGCACTCGTAAAAGAACTTCCTGTATGCCAATCAACTGCCACGGCTGAACATGCAAGATCGGATGAAATGATGGAGCCCTGTGATGATGGCCGTCAGGGGAAAATATAGCCGTTAATAAGTGAATTCTCCATTTTCATAAATGGTTGTATTTTTTCCTGATTTTAACACACCCACCACTCTTTTAGGTTCTGTGTTCACAAAGTCCCAGTGAAGCGCAGAATCGTTAAAACCCAGGTGAGTTTTGTATTCAGGGGTTAACATATTGCGATCTTTTGAAAAAGTATTTTCATAAGAACTGCCCATGGCCAGATGGCAATTGCCGTAATCACCGCCGAAGTTTTCATCATAAAGCGTATTGGCCATGAACCGATCGATTTTTGAAAATCGCCTGTCTGTCAGGGAAAACTCTCCCACCCTCCCTGCCCCTTCATCAAGTTTCAACTGTTTTTTCAAAAACACCTCACCTTCTTCGGCACTCACTTCAACCAATTTTCCTCTGTTAAATTCCAATCGAACGTTTTTCACATAATTACCATTCCGGTAGGAGGGCTGGTCTGCAAAATAAACACCATGAGTCGCTCTCCAGTCGGGTGATGTAAAAATCTCAAAACTGGGAATGTTGCGACCTGAAATACCAATCCATTTTCTATGGTCACCCAAACCAATTTCCATGTCAATTTTTTTGGATTCAACCTTGATGCATTTTAAATCGAGACTTTTGAGCCAGACCTTTATTTGACCGGCATTGGAATATAATTCCTCCCATTTGGAAACCGGTTCGGTTTCATCCAGAAAGCAGGCCTTTTTCACCTGATCGAAATAAGTTTTCAAATCAATACCGGCAGCATCGGCCAAGGCTTTGGTCGGATATAAACAAAGAGTCCAGGCAAATAGTCCCAAGGATTCCCTCCGGGTTTTGATATCTTTTAGAGGTTTTTGAGCGGCCATGGATTTGCCGATTTTTCCGGCATCGACACCCGTTAAATGGGTAATCGATTCAGGAGCGTTAAGAAAAATACTTCCATTTAATCGGGATAATAATTCTGACTCCCCCGGAACCTGAAATGTCAGTAGCTGATCATCAGCAAGCCGAAAAAAAACCTTTTCCATCCGGGGCGTGGAAACCACTCGCTGCACCGGATACATACCCATTTCCATAATGCGGCAAAAGATCACCTCTGCAAGAGCAATCGCAGGGTGATGATACTTAATAAGTATCACGTCATTTTTTTCAAACCTGGCGGCCCTGGCCTTTTTCAACCCCCATAAAAGCACATCTGCGTATCTTCCCATTTGAAATTCATTTAGCATATCATTTCTATCCTTAAGGATTGTTTTCCTTTAAAAACAGGCGGTGGTACTCTTCCTCACTCAAATATTTTTTCAAAAACCGCGATATAAATTCAAAAATCTCTTCCAATTCATCATCATCAAGCCGTTTGATGAGGTTTTTCATCAGCTCGTCATCGGAAAATTTCTGCAAATAATAGATCACCGTACTTTCATCGGTTTCACGGCTAAGACCAAACCCCACAAGACCCTGGTAATGTTCCACAAAATCATGAGAATGAATCGACATAAACAACCTCATTGAATTTCTGATACGATTTCAAGAAAATGGACTTTCTACCACTTCTGGAGGTTTTTGTATATGTAAAAACAAAAGACGGCTATATTTATTGACAGTTGTTTGCGGATTTTTTGTACAGCATCCCCTGAAAAGTCTTGATGTTCGGTAATGGTTTGTTTTATGCTACGGAATTAAAAATTGGAGGATACCAGGAAGGTCACCTCCCGTTGATTGGCGAAAAATCTTTTTTAATGGGAAAATATTCAGCACGGAGAAATGAATATGGTGTCAGATAATTCAGATAAAACTCAAAATGTTGATACGGATTCAACAGATGAATTGTATAAGGAAAACGCTTTTTCCGGATGGCAAAAAAACAGTAGGATGGGTCTTTTTGGGGATATCCTTGGCAGTCCTTTTGTCTGGGCGGGAACAGCCTTCGTTATATTGGTTCTGATAATAATTGTTTTTTGGCCCAAATCCGATGACAATGTACTGCATGCCAGGTTGGATCATATGGCAGAACGCATGGATATGCTTGAAAATCGGATTTTTCTTATTGAAACAAACTCTCAAAACTTATCCATGCAACCGACCCATGAGATAAATACAGGACCTCTTCAAAATAGAATGGAACAGCTGGAAGCCTTTTTGCATCATAAAACAAGCCAATTCAGCAATGAGTTGGAAAAAATCAACAAAAGACTATCTTCGGCTGAATCAAAACCGGCATCACCCCGTGTTGCCCCCCGAACAGCTCCCGCAAAAAAAATCGATACGGCAAAATACCATGAGGTCCAAAAAGGAGAAACACTCTATCGCATCGGCATCAATTATGGCATTTCTGTCGACAGACTTTTAGAATTGAACAACATGTCCAAAGATGCCGTGATACGGCCGGGACAAAAAATTATAGTCTCTCCTTAATAATAAATAATGCGGTGTTGCCATTACTTTTTAGGAATTTTTGTTTGATTTGAGCAGCAGGTTGATTTTTTCGGACAGAAAAGGATTGATTTTTATGGAAAAAAAAGCACCCCCTCCCTTCAATACGTTTCCATCTTCAGCTAAAAAGGGGATTGTATTTTTATTGTTGGCTTGGGCAAGCCACTTTTTATTTATTTATATATTTTTCGAGGCATTCGGAGTTGAATTCGGAAAAGAGCTGTGGCTTCAACAGTCCATTATCGCTCTTGTGGTATGTTTTTTCACCATCAGGGTTCGAAACTGGGCAAGAGTTCTTAGCATTGTCTGCAGCGTGATGATTATTGTACTATACCTGTTTGTCACTGCGCTTTTTTTCAAAAGCAGGATAGATTTTGCCGTGCATGGGGCCGCAAATGCCATCTTGTTTTCACTATCCACCTTTTTTCTTTTCTTGAAAGATACATCCGATTTTTTTAAATTACATTCTCCCCGGTGGGGAAAAAGCAAATCGGAAAAAAAATAGAGTTTTTCAGGTTTCTGTCATAAATCGTTCATCCGATTTTTTTTGTCTTACTTTTTTTGAGGCTTTTGCCAGCCATCCGGTTTTCACATTCTCGTAAACATCGAAATCAGGAACAAAAGGTTTTATGTCAAGAAGCGGTGTACGATCCAAAATATCCACATTTTCTATCTCCAAAACATTATCTGTTATCTTTTTCAGCCTCACAACGGAAATACCGATGGGGTTGGGGCGCCTGGGTGCTCGTGTGGCAAAAAGCCCCCTGGCCTTATCATCCAGAAAAGGGATGGTTTGAAGGGAAAATCCTTTGGACTCGTGGAAATGATAAATCAAAATAATATGGGAAAATCCATCCAGGTCTTTGAGCCCATCTTTATATTCCGGATGGATTTCTACACTGCCAACCACAGCATTTGCACCCGAGGGTTGGATGGGCATTCCCTCCGGTTTTTTAAAAGGCGAACGAATGATCCCTATTGTTTTATAAACAAATTCACTCATTTTCCTCTCCTTTTTCCTTATCACTCCTGAATATGGGGAAATTAAACCAATCGCGAATTTACAGGGCGATGAAACTGCGGCAAGGCCGTCACCATTTTCATCACCCTGAACACTTGTTAGCCTTGTTCAATCGGGATGATAACAATTTCCACCCTTCTGTTCAAAGCATCTACAGAAGAAATTGGCTGAGATTTTCCATACCCTATTGTATTAATACGGTAGGGGCTCACTCCGCGCTGCACAAGTGCTGATTTAACTGCTTCAGCGCGTCTTTCAGACAATTGTTGATTGTAAACTTCGCCTCCTACCATGTCTGTATGCCCTTCAACCCTTATTCTGGTTTGGGGATATTGAACCAAAACATTTGCAACACGGTTCAACTCCGTATAAGCTCCTGGTTTTAAAGTTGCCGAATCAAAATCAAACAAGAAATCCGATTTGAAAGTGGCTGTCAACACGTCCTGGGTTCTTCGAATGCTTGCAGCGTCGGTTGCGGCAACCACGTTTCTAAGCTCATGTTCCTGCTGGTCCATGTAACCTCCGATTTGATGGCCCGCAAGTCCTCCGATAGCGGCGCCGAGAGCAGCGCCAATAAGCGTTCCCCGGGTATCCCTGCCGATTGCCTGTCCGGTAGCAGCCCCTGCACCTGCACCGATCAACACCCCGGTTCTAGCCTTGCTTTCCTGATGTGTCGCTCCGGCACACGCATTCAGTGCCACTGCGAAAGCAAAAAGAATCAATATGGTAATGAACTTTTTCATAATCATTCTCCCAAAATTTTAAATAAAATGTAAAAAATCCAAATAAATGTTTCTGTTTATATTATCGGACATAAGTATATAAAATTCAAACTGATTTTCTTATTGCGGTCGACAATTTCTTGACAGCTTTTATTCAGGTGACTGCCAGCAAATCATTATCCAATCAACTGGTTCATTTCGAAAATGGGCAAACATATCGAAACGACGATAAATCCGACAATCATACCCATAATCACTATTAAAACAGGTTCCAAGAGGGAAGTAAGTGTCATAATCTTGGACTCGAATTCATTTTCAAAAACATCCGCAACCTTGAAAAGCATTTTTTCAAGATCTCCGCTATCTTCCCCCACCTTTATCATTTGAATACAAAGTGGAGGAAAAACCCCTGCTTCATCAAGGCAATTGGACAGGCTGCGTCCTCTACCCACCTCGCTGGATACAGAATCGATTGCTCCGGAAATCACACTATTGCCCACAATATTTTTGACAATCTGCAGTGCAGCCAACATGGACACACCATTTTCCAACAGGGAGCCGAGCATTCTTGAAAAGCGAGCTGCTGCCAATTTTCGAATCAACTCTCCCATACCTGGTGTCTTTAACAATAGTTTATGAAATACATATTGTGCTCGGGGTTTTTTCAAACATTTTCTGCATGCAGCCACAACTGCAACAGCTAAAGCCAAAGCAATCCACCAGAATTTCTGGAATAAACCGCTCACAGAAATCAAAATACGGGTATAAACTGGAAGCATCTGGTCCATTTCGTCAAAGATGGCAGTAATTGAAGGAACAATATATGCCATAAGAAAGAATACGACTAAAACTCCGATAACGGACATTAAAACCGGATAGGCAATAGCGGTTCGAATTCGATGTTTAAGTGCCTGCTGCCTCTCTGTCATCTCAGACAGACGTTCCAGGACGATGTCTAAGGTGCCTGAAATCTCACCGGCACGCACCATGTTCACATAAAAAGGGGGAAACGTATCCGGGTGTTGTGAAAGAGCCCCCGCAAAAGTGTTTCCTTCAACCACATCATCTTTGATACGGGCAAGCTTTTTTTTAAAATGTTGGGATCTGATTTGTGGAATCAGCGAATCAATGGCGTTAACCAGGGGAAATCCTGCACCCACCAGAGTCGACAGCTGTCTTGTATAGGCAGCTATTTCCAACGGGCTTATTCGAATAAAAAAAGAAGGTAAATTCGAAAAAAAACCTGATTTTCCCTCGGGGTTTTTTTCAATTTCATATACAGATACCGGAAAAATCCGGGCTGCCCTGAGTTTTTGACGGGCTGAAAAGGAACTGTCAGCATCAATGATGCCACTCATGGACTTTCCTTTTTCATTAAGCGCTTTATACTCAAATACTGGCATGGGCAAAAAAAGTTAAAAATTTATTTTACACCCCAGCGGGGCCGCATATATCTTTTATTTTAGTGTCTCTCAAGGGCTTTTGCCAAGGCGGGGCATCCAGCCTTTATTTTAAACCATATCACCAAAGAAAAATTAAATGCAAAAACAGTACCGGTTTATCTATCGAAAAAAAATGAATATCGTGTTTGACACATTTCTTTCTTTTCTATATTCTTTTTACGATTTTTCTGACCTTAACTTACTTTTACCATTCGCCATTTTTTGAAGGAGATTACAACAACCAGATGGAGTACGCAGCCAGGATCACTGGAACCGGGTCGGCTTTTCCCAAAAAATGTATAGCCAACCAGGAATTGGCCGAAAGATTGTCAAAGATAGGCATAGAAACAAATGATTTATGGATTCAGACAAGAACCGGAATCAGGGAGAGAAGATTTGCTAAAACTGATGAGCCTTCGGAATACAATTCATCCCTGGGATTGAAAGCCGCCCAAAAAGCCCTTGAGATGGCAGGGAAAAGTCCTTTGGACATTGATCAGATTATCTGTGCCACCTGCTCGCCCGATACCCTTATTCCTTCAACAGCTTGCTGGATTCAATATAAAATGGGTGCCAAAAACGCCTGGGCGGTGGATATCAATGCGGCCTGCTCAGGATTTTTATATGGTCTTTCAATGGCCGAGCAGTATTTACAATCCGGAAAAGTAAACGTATCACTCGTCATAGGTTCCGAAGTATTAAGTCCTTTTTTAAATTTCAGGGATCGTTCTTCCTGTATTCTCTTTGGTGATGGAGCCGGTGCCGCTGTTGTTGAAAGGGTTTCCCGGGATTCCGAAAGACGAATACTTTACACCCATTTGTTGTCTGACGGAAATCTGTGGAAACTTTTCTATATTCCGGCCGGCGGGTCCAAATTGGAAGTGACTCCGGGCCGATATTTTCAGAACCTTCATAAAATGAAAATGAACGGCAAAGAAATCTTCAAGGTTGCCGTAAGAACCCTTACCGAATTTGCGCGTAAAGCACTCAGGGAAAACGGTTTGCTTGTTTCAGATCTTGACTGGTTCGTTCCGCATCAGGCCAATCTTCGTATTATCGAAGCTGTGGCCCAAAGATTGGGCTTTCCCATGGAAAAAACCCTGATCAATTTGGACAGATATGGTAACACATCGGCAGCAACAGTTCCCACGGCGCTTGATGAAGGCATTCGTACCGGCAAGATAAAACCTGGCGACACTATCCTTCTGGATACATTCGGGGCAGGCCTGACTTACGGATCGATTCTGCTAAGATGGTAATGGACACGTGTATATTTTTTCAAATACGCCCTCTGAACCCCGGCTTTGAAAATGCAAAGGGAAGTTCCGGCTGCAAATAGCGCTGAAAATCCTTGCATTTTCTTGAGTGTTTACATTTTCTGCAGACCTCCGGGTCTTTGAGGGGCCTGTTTTTTTTTCGGTTGCACCGAATGTAAATTCGCACGTGGCTCATTTCGGATTCAAAATTTCCAAAAGTTCATACTCGGAGACATCCGACCAATCTCTGTAAGCATCAGCAACTGCAAAAACCCGCCCGCTTCGGATATTAGGGCAAAACACCCTTTCTACTCTGTTGACAATTTTTCCCACAGACTCCAAATGTCCCGTGGGTACTGCAACAATGATTTGCTTTGCATCCCATTTGGATACCGCTTCCAGTGCCACCAGCATGGTAAATCCAGAAGCAAGACCGTCATCAACCAAAATGACGGTTTTTTCTTTCAGATCCGGTAGGGGTCGTTTTCCCCTGAGCGCCTGCATTCTGTGCTTTACTTTTTGAGCCGTTTTTTTAATTCCTTCATTCACCAAATCATTGCTGAGTCCAATACGCTTTATCAAAGGCTCATTTAACCCCGTGATTCCATTAAACGCTACTGCACCATAGCCCGCTTCGGTGTTCCAGGGAAGGGTAATTTTACTCACCACGGCCACATCCAGTTCCAAGTGTAATTCATCTGCAATAACCGAGGCCACCGGAACGCCTCCCGCAGGTATTCCAAATATCACGGCAGTGGAATCAATAACACCTGAAAGCATTCCGGACAAAACTTTTCCGGCGTCTTCCCTGTCCTGAAAAACCCTGCTTTTTTCATTAAGCTGCTCAAGGTGATAAACATTTTTAAAATCAGGATGCTTTTCCATGCTCTCCCCCATCTCTCAATATGGATAACCCGTAAACCCTTTAGGCAAAAAGGATATCACAATAAGCCAATAAAGTGTATATTAAACCTTATAGCTGTTCAGAAAATGTTTTTGGCATGACTATAGGGAAAAGATCATACTTTTTCGTATATCTCCGACCGATAACGCAGCAAAAAACATTTTCTGGAAAGCTATGAGCAATTTTGTCGACATGGCCAATGAACATGGAAACCCGGAGATTTCCCTTGACAAACGGCGAGTTCCTATCTATCCATCGGTAAGAAACCTTAAATCAAATTAGAGTATCACTTATGAAACGAATCGAAGAGTCACCCCGGATATTAATTGTGACACCGGAGGTAACATACCTTCCGGATCGTATGGGAAGCCTTGCGAACCTGTTGACCGCCAAGGCCGGGGGGCTTGCTGACGTATCGGCAGCCCTGATTAAAGCACTTTTCGACCAGGGTGCAGATGTCCATGTGGCCCTGCCGGACTATCGATCCATTTTCCGGGATCACCTGGCTCCTTTTCTTAAGAAAGAACTAAGTGTTATCCGTAGCCTGATGCCGGATGACCGGGTTCACCTGGCCCAGGATCGGGCTTTTTTCTATCTCAACCGGGTATACTCTCAGTCCGGGGATGAAAATATCAAATTATCACTTGCTTTTCAAAGGGAAGTGATTAACAACATTGTTCCGAGGGTGCGGCCGGATCTCATTCACTGTAATGACTGGATGACCGGACTCATTCCCCCTATGGCCCGCCAGATGCGAATTCCCTGCCTTTTTACAATCCACAATATCCACACGGTCAAATGCACAATGGAGGTCATCGAAGATCGCGGAATCGATGCCGCCTATTTCTTTCATCATCTCTACTTTGAGCATATGGCCGAGGATTATGAAGGGGCCAGGGAAACCAATCCAGTGGACTTTCTGACAAGCGGAGTCTTCGCAGCCCACTTTGTCAATACCGTAAGTCCCACATTTCTCATGGAGATTGTGGAGGGTCGTCATAAATTCGTGGAACCACCTCTGCGCCGGGAACTAACCCATAAATGGGAAGCCGGCTGTGGATTCGGTATTCTTAACGCCCCGGATCCAGGTTTCAATCCCATTAATGACAAGGATTTATGCACTACATATGATGCTCAATCCTTTGTTAAAGGCAAATGTGAGAACAAAATAAAGATGCAACAATTGCTGGGTCTCTCGAAAAACGCCTCATCCCCTTTGTTTTTATGGCCCTCCCGGCTGGATCCTATCCAGAAAGGCTGTCAGCTTCTGGCCGATATCTTATATTCGGTCATATCTGAGTTTTGGGAAGATGAGCTTCAGATGGTATTCATAGCCAATGGGCCGTTCCAAAAGCATTTCAGGGAAATCGTGGCTTATCATGGGTTTCAATACCGCATCGCAGTTTGTGACTTTAACGAGCATCTTGAGCACCTGGCTTATGGTGCATCGGATTTTATTCTGATGCCTTCTTTATTCGAACCTTGTGGTTTACCGCAGATGATTGCCCCTATATATGGATCTTTACCTGTCGCCCATGATACCGGGGGCATACATGACACTATCCAGCACCTGGATGTGGATGCCAACACCGGAAACGGCTTCCTTTTTTCGGTATACGACACTGCCGGTCTTCACGGTGCTATCCGCCAGGCCATGGGCTTTTTTCATCTTCCAGAGTCAAAAAAACATCCCCAAATCCGCCGAATCATGATCGAAAGCCTTGAGAATTTTAATTATGACGTCACAGCTTCACAATATATCAGTCTTTATGAAAAAATGCTCGAGCGCGATTTAATTCCACGATCCATACTTGGTGAAGAAATCAAATCAGTTAAATAAAGTTTTGCGCCAGCCAGGAATATGGAGTTCTTATTTTTCCAAAACACACAAAAGCAAAACCTATGCAATCCAAAAAGCAGGAGAAACAGCCCATAATTATGGATTTACACATTTTACAATATCCTGAGCCCGGAACCCGATGCATTCAATTTCGTGGAGATACTGCGACTTTTACTCTCAAATTATCAAAACCTGCTGCCGGGCGTGCTTTTCTTCGTACCAATATTGGGTATGGCAAAATTTCCCGGGAAGAAATCATCCATAACGTCAATGAAGAACATCCTCCCCTCGGGCGTGACTGGTTCGATATCCCTATGAAACAATTTGATAACGGGATGTTCCAAATAACAGTCCCCCTTTGCGAAATAGGACACTTCGAGGCAAAATGTCTTTTTTTCCCAAAGGATGCCATAAAGCCCCTATGGCCGGATGGACCCAATACAACTGTCAATGTGGAACCGGCGGACACCTGCTGCGCCAACATCCTCTATAATGCCTTTGTGCGCCAATTCGGACCCAATAAAAGCCGGAGAGCCAATGAGGACCCAGTCATGCATAGACGGATCCAGGAACTGGATAAAGCCGGTTATGCCGTCATTCCTCCGTCCGGAACTTTCAGGGCACTTATCAAAGAACTCGATTTTATTATCGGAAAACTCGGATGCAGGTTTATCCAGCTGCTTCCCATACATCCCACCCCCACCACTTATGCCAGGATGGGACGATTCGGAAGCCCTTACGCATCCCTGAGTTTTACCACGGTCGACCCTGCCCTTGCTGAGTTCGACCCGCGCGCCACTCCGGTGGAACAGTATCTCGAACTTGTGGATGCCATCCATTACCGGAATGCCAAAGTCTTAATGGATATTGCCATTAATCATACCGGATGGGCTGCCGATCTTCATGAAACACACCCGGAGTGGCTGGTCCGAAAACCCGATGGGCACATAGAAGTTCCCGGGGCCTGGGGTGTGCTGTGGGAGGACCTTACCATGCTCGATTATTCAAAAAAGGAGTTGTGGAAATATATGGCGGATGTGTTTCTGACCTGGTGTCAGCGGGGAATCGATGGTTTCCGTTGTGATGCAGGATACATGATTCCCCTTAATGCCTGGAAATTCATCATTGCATCGGTTCGAAAACAATATCCGGATACCATTTTTCTTCTGGAAGGTCTGGGAGGAAAGATTTCAGTTACCCGGGATCTTTTAAACCTTGGAGGTTTCAACTGGGCTTATTCCGAGCTTTTTCAAAACTACTCCCGCCAGGAAATCCAATCTTATCTGCCGGAAGCTCTCAACATATCAGAAACCGACGGGATTACTATTCACTTTTCGGAAACACACGACAACAACAGGTTGGCATCCCGTTCGACAACCTATGCAAAAATGCGGACTGCTCTTTGCGCCCTGTGTTCTGCCAACGGTGCATTCGGATTTGCCAATGGCGTTGAGTGGTATGCCACGGAAAAAATCAATGTTCATGATGCACCATCTTTAAACTGGAATGCAGCCCATAATCAGGTGGAACATATTCAACAACTCAGCATCCTGCTCAAAAACCATCCGGCATTTCATCCTGAGACAAAAATCAAGTGGGTCCAGGAAGGTGACGGAGAATTTATCGCGCTGGCACGCCACCATATACCCTCGGGGAAAAAACTTTTGATTGTGGCAAACCTGGATGACCAGAATGCTGTTCAGGCAGCATGGAATCCTGAGAAAGCAAATATAAGAGGCAGTGTTTTTAAAGACCTGATTACCCAAAAAGACGTTTTTGTGAAAACTGCCGAAAACGCCGCAACCTGTTTTTTGGAGCCGGGCGAGGTCCTTTGCTTATCCGAAAACCCAGAGGATTTGGAACTGTTGGAGCAGTCAAAGGCGCAGCCATTTGCAATTGCACACCGAATTCAACACCAGCTCTTGCGTGCCAAGGCTTTGGACATCTTCATGTTTTACAACGATGTAAAAGATTTTGGAAATTTTGACCCGGATGCTGCAGCTTACCAACTCAGTGCCGATCCGATTCAATTTTGCCGAAACTTCAACCCAAAAAACCATGAATCCCTTGTGGTCACCTGGCAATGGCCCCGGGATCAGAATCGCGAAGTCATGGTTCCGCCCGGTCATTTTTTGGCCATTTTTGCAGAAAAACCTTTTCGGGCCAGGATTATGGATCAGGACTACTGTATCCGCCAGGAAAACAGCATTCAGAGTGATGATGGTGCTTTTTTCGCTATATTTACACCTGTTTTTCCGCCCACGAGTTTCACCCGTTATTCACTTTCTCTGACTGTTTTTGGCACGCCCCCTGCCCCACATATTCATGCACCATTGCTCTTTCTTCCCCGGCCTTCCCATTTTTGCGTCCAAAAACATTTTAACCGCAAAGATATTTTGAAAAATCACCAACTGTATCTGGATACCAATCAACGCGGGGGAATGCTCCGTGCAAATATCCGCTGGGGAAAAATCCGTAGCAAATACGATGCCCTTCTTGCCGGAAACCTGAGTCCGCAATTTCCAACCGATCGGCAAATCATGCTCAGCCGTTGCAGAGCCTGGCTGGTTTACCAGGACTATTCACAGGAAATCTCTTTTGACTGCTTTGATTCATTTTCCTATGATTACAAAGATCGCGCAAGATGGCGTTTTACTGTTCCCAGCGGCCAGGGCGAGCATGTCGTTCTCGATATTTTCATGAAAATGGTTGCCGGACAAAACACCGTTGTGACCCATTTTCATCGATGCGCATCACAAGCAGAAGGGCGCCTTCCGGATTCTTCAAACGTTAAATTAATCATCAGACCTGACATTGAAGATCGCAATTTTCACGAAATCACAAAAGCATATCTCGGACCGGAAACCATTTGGCCTCAATCCATCCAAAGTCAACCCAGGGGGTTTTTATTCTCTCCGCAATCTCACCATCGTCTGGCTATGGAAATTTCAAAAGGAATATTTTCCTTCGAACCTCAATGGATGTATATGGTCGATCATCCTTTAGAATCCGAGCGTGGCCTGGACCCTCACTCGGATTTATTCAGCCCTGGTTATTTTTCCGCTGAACTCAGCGGTGGAGAAACAGTTGGATTGCTGGCAAAAATCGAGACATATCCCTATTTTGAAGAAAAACAAGCCCATGAGAGTTTTTCATATTCACCGGCCTCTTTCAAAGAAGCAAAGGAGCTTACCCCCGTTGAAGCCCTCGTTGATGCTCTTGAACATTTTATCGTTCACAGAGAACAGCTTTATTCTGTCATGGCCGGATATCCGTGGTTTCTCGATTGGGGGCGTGACTCCCTGATTGTTGCCAGGGGATTGATCGCAGCAGAAAAATTACAAACCTGCCGTGCTGTCTTATCTTTGTTCGGGCGATTTGAAAAAAACGGCACCATCCCCAATATGATCCGGGGGGATGATGTGGGAAATCGGGATACTGCCGATGCGCCACTCTGGTTTTGTGTTGCATGTGCCGATCTTGTCCGCGCTGAGAAAAGCAATGATTTTCTCGATTCTCAATGCGGCGGAAGAACAATCCGCAATATTTTGTTATCCATAGTAAATCATATGATTAGCGGAACCGATAACGGTATCCGCATGGACCCGGAATCCGGCCTTATTTTCAGCCCGGGCCATTTTACATGGATGGACACCAACTATCCGGCGGGAACCCCAAGGCAGGGTTATCCAATTGAAATCCAGGCCCTGTGGTTTGCAGCATTATCCTTTGTCTCTGAAATCGATGAAACGCAAAATTCAAAAAAATACAAAACTCTTGCAGAGCGTGTGCAACGTTCTGTTTTGGATCTTTTTTGGATGGATTCATCAGGCTACCTGTCTGATTGTCTTCATGCCGATTTCAATGAACCGGCCCGATCCGGACTCCGGGACGACGCTCTCAGGCCCAACCAGTTGTTTGCCATTACTCTGGAAATGTTGAATGACAAAACCTTGATCCGTCGTATCCTGGCATCCTGTGAAGAACTTCTGGTTCCCGGAGCACTCAGAAGTCTGGCTGATCGCCCCGTACGTTTACCCCTGAGAATTGTTCATAATGGTCATGAATTGAACGATCC
>SKZT01000277.1 GCA_007127235.1 Desulfobacteraceae bacterium | reverse complement strand
TGATGCTTGAACTCATGGCTCGAAGCTGTATGCGAATCGGTGAGGTCCTGAAACTCACACCTCTTGATATTGACGACCGAAAAGCTATCATTCGAGAGCCAAAAAGTGGCAAAGAGGCCGAAGTGGTGTTCCTTCCCCAAAAGGTGGCAGATCGACTGAGAAAGTATATCAGTGAAAAGGAAATTGATCCTGGAGCAAGGATTTTCCCGATAACCTATGCGGCTGCAAGACTGGTGGTAAAAAAGGCTGGAGACATGCTGGGCCTTAATATCAGACCCATCTTTAAATCGGCCAGGTCCTGCAAAAAGATCTATATATGCAATTTTTTGAGAGTGTTGTGGATAACGTTTTTGAGTACTTATAATGACATTGGCCCAGACATCGAAATATTTGGCTACAATGGTTGATTTGATAAGCGACTGTTCTTTTTGTTCTTCAAAAAAGCTATTGTCCGCTATTTTTTAACTTCATCTCCTATCTGTTTGGCGTAATACGTTTCTGTGCTGAAGCGTAAATCCTTCAATTTTTTAATATCTATCTGTATATTTTTATTCGTTGGCTATTGTTCAGGTATAATCCAGAAAAGCCAAATTTGAAGTTTTTATAACACCTTTTTCGGGGTCATTCAATTTACTTTGGAAAAATTCTAAAGTCGGTTTTTTTGAGGAAGCCGAAACGCAACATAACTTGCATACACATGCATTAATTTTCCAAATAATTCAAGTTTCGAATTGAAAAGGTATACTTAAAGTTTCACAGCATGGAAAATTGCAGTTTAGGATAATGGTTGAGCAGGATAACGCCCCGCATCACCAGCCACCGCCAGGGACGTTCAATTTAAATCGGCTCTCTCCCGGTGGTCTGAGTGAATGTGTTCGTTGGGCATGGGGTCCTCTTCCCTAAGTTTCTTCCATAATTTCATAATGCAATGGACGTCACGCCTCCTGCGCATGGCCTCAAGTAGTGTCATTTCATCCGGGATTATCGTGTCAAGACTCGTCAGCTACATCTTCGACGGAGATACCGGCTTCGTGCAATCTACAACCATAAGGTCAATCTTGTAGTTGCCTGGCGGTTTCAATAGCTCTAACCTTGTTTTCAACTCTTCAACAGAATTGACCTCTTTTGGCAGCGACCAATCCATGCCTTTGTACCACATCACGAGGAAAATTCCATGGCTGGTTAGCTCTCCATCCATATAGACTGGTAATTGTTTCGAAATTCCAGACTTCAAACCGGCACCATGAGCGTTTTTCACTTCGATGCATACCTTGAGCACATCGTTCCGAGCGGTTGTAAACGAGCAGAAAAAGTCCACTGCACCGTTCGCCATCCGGGGTTCCCGGGATACGCGAATCCCTTTCAGATCAAGGATTGTTCTGAGACCTGCGTCGATGAACGGATGGGTGTCCGTCTCCGGCCTTGGCTCCTGCGGAAGTCCCTTCCAAAGATACTTCCAGCACGCCTTCTGTTCTATCCAGTGTTTAACTGTCAGTTTGAGGGCTTTATAAACGAAATCCCGTAGGGATTCGTTCGTTCTTATCATAGCATTTTCCAGCAAGGCTTTGGTGCCTACCCGTTCATCTCGACGGTACAATGCACCGATCTTTTCGGCATAACGCATGCGTGCCTTCTCAAAAGCGCCTGGACTGGTCAGCAAATAGTGTTTCTGGTGCACAATGAAATTCCCGAAACTCTTCAACCTATAATCAACGAGATAATTGCTAAACGCCTCGACGTGGAGGTCTTCCAGACCACACCTCAGGGGGAACTGGTCGGGCGCCTCCCGAAAGATAGCCCTCAAGAGCTTGACCATTTCCTCTTTGTGTGGAAAGAAGCGTCCGCCGCGGAGCACCTTCTCGTCCTCGCATGTCTTTTCGACTATTGTTCCATCACCTGCGACATCGAAGTCCAATGAGACGCATCCGTCGAATCTGAGTAGCAAAAGGGTAGAAGACGCCGGCGACTCCAGATTCACGTCGGAGAGAAAATTGCAGGGAAGACCTCCGATCTTCTCATTACCGATATTGGCCAGAAATGCCATCATAGGGTCATCATAGACTGATCCAATTCGTCTGAGAATAATCTGATAACGCCCAATATGAGAGACGCCACCCTTGCTGCACTCGGGTATCCCTTCCTTCAATTCCAGCGGCAGGACGCATTGCACCAGTGTGTAGATCTGACTCAACTCCGTCCCCTGAAACGTTCGGTCCGCCAGCTCTATCGTCAAATCCCGGATTTCGATGCTGTCTTGCCCGCTTTCGTGGTAATCGATCATTCTGTCGAATTGATCAATATCCGCATCATTCAAGAACTTTCGAAATAAGTCGCGCTTTTCACGTAACGCTTCCGCGGTCAGCATCCCCCCTCGATGATTAGCGACAATCGCCGATCGAATGGCACGGACAAGGAACTGTCTTCGGTATCGGACCTCGATCAGAACATCGTCATAGAGCTGCATGACGGAATCAATTTGCCCAACGTGCAGATAGATATCGCGCTCCGTGTCCAAATAGAGCCCGTACAACTCATGAATGACGGCTTCATTGGGCACTGCATCTTCGAACTCGAAATAGTGCAACGGATTTTCCATCACGTCGAGCACCAAAGCCCGTCGAATACGGCAGAACTCCTGGCCCAGGCTCAACCTTTCCACCGGTAACCCCGTCACCACTAATCGTCTCAAAAGGTTGTTTTCGACATTGAGAATGTGAAGCTTAACGCGAGGATTTATCGTCGCATCTTTCAGGCTGCGCGTGAGAGTGGGAAGCAATTCCGTAAGACCTTTCGGATCACTGTGGGCAACTATTCCCAAAATTAATTGGGAAAGGAATCCTTCGGGATTTGCTGGGAGGTGAAGTTCGTATAGAGAGCCACTGGATGGGGAAGTTAGGACGCGATCGATAGACTTAGAATAATTCAGGCTGGATAGTTGAACGTACGCACCAACGCAGGCCGTCCCGGCGACAGCTTCTCCGGGGTGGCCTTGCAGAATGTACTCCAAAATCTGCACCAAGAGTTGTGTCTGCAGTGCAAAATCATTAGGGGGGGGACGGTAGCCTTTGTTTCTTCTTGACGCTCTTGGTCGACACATCCCATCTTATCCTCCATTCAATTATTCCTCTCCTTCAACGCCCCAAGCAGCGGCGAATTTTTGCGTTTAGAGCGCAGCGAAGCAAAAATATGTCCGCCTGCCTTGGATTGTTAGTTGCTGTTGGCATCTGCATTACACTCAGCTACTTTCTGCATAAGTTCCTGTTGTTTCTCAAAAGGTAAATCTTGAAAATCAGGGACAGTTGACCCAATAACCTTTACCGGCCCATTACTTGTGATTATGTAACCGGGATCTCCTTCCAGAGCCAAGATATTATATGAGCTTCCACATCCCATACAAAATAGTTCGCTGTTATCATGCGGGGGCTTCCAATGGTTATTATGCCCACAGATGCAAGGCAACTCTATAGTATCTTGCGACCCTATCAGCGACGAACAAACAAAGAAATAGTAGTTGTTATTTCTTGTTTTCATCCCATGCTCTAGCATAGAAATAAGATTATTAAAATCACCTACTATAAACCTTGAGCTATCGCCCTTTACTAGTTTATCAACACATATCTTCATGCTCGGCACATACACTTTGAATATGAAATTGATGCATGACGCTAGGATTTGATACTTTAGCTCACTGAAATTCTCCGTGCTTGGCAAATAGGGACTTTTATCACCACCGAAAATTGGCTGAGACCCCGATTGAGATGTGAAAAATGTTGAAATATAACCAATATGTGTAAACTCAGATGAAAACTTAAACAGATTTTTAATCTCCTCCTTGAAAAATTCATCTTCTGGTGTGGTTCGATGCAACTCTGAAAACAAATAGTCAACTTTATTAGCGAAGCTCGTGTGCTGACATTTTGTTATTGATGAATTACTCCATTCACGAAAACTTAATTTTCTAAACTCTGATAATGCATCTTCCACATCATCGTTAAATAAACCTTGGCGGATTGATTTTGTTGCATATTTTTCAAAACTATTTAAAGACACAAGTGCATGTTAGTTAAACTCCTTTGGATCAAGAAGTTGCATTTGATAAGAATCAGTGACAAAGCTATCAATCAACTGTCTGGTAATCAGAGTGCAGTGAACTGTTATTATCTAATGTGCATTTAAGCTGAGAAACAATATGCTTTAGGTAGCTTAAGGCTTTCTTCAGCAGGTCATGAGAGAAAGAAATATTATTACATAGAACCTCATAGTTGCTCAATGCTGCAACGCTCTTTCGCTCAGTGAGATTTGAAGCCAACTTTTTTAGAATATCAATTTCATTCACCAGATACCTCCATGCTGGATTTGAGCAACTAACAAATGATTTTGTAGTTTTTTTCTGTATAACACCAACAAATAACATGTCCAAGTTCTGTATCAATAAAAAAAAGAACTGACAATCATTTTGAGCCGGTGTTATAAAATTTTGCTACCGTGGATAACATTCAAATTGTAGCGTTAAACAGCAAATGGCATTAATTCAGATAAATCAAAATCTACTAAGCAGATAAATCAAGTAAATAATCGAAAAGGTATCCTTCACATTTCCGATCTGGGAATATTTCGGATTAGGATAATCATACTTAAGCAGGATAACGAAAAAATCACGGGCCGGGCGGCGAATCACTAAAACGGCAAGTGAACGAAAACGGTTGAGAAAAGACAGTCTACATCACTTCACACTGTATCCCGGTCCCGTGCATTTTATTGTTGGGTGCAGGATTTTACAACTTGATTGAGCGCATCACTGACCCATGTATTAAGGCTTTTCCCATTCCTGCGTGCCTGTATAACAAGCGTTTTATGAAGTTCCGGCCCTACACGGACCACGAATTTTCCAGAATATGGTTTTTCGGGGTCCTCGCCGCGCTCAGCACAAAATTCCAAGTAATCCTCTACCGAATCAGTAAAAGACTTTCTAAGTTCCGCTACTGATTCACCTTCGAAGGTAATTACATCCCTTAAATTGATGACCTCGCCATGAAAAATATTGGCTTCATCATCAAATTCAACCCTTGCAAAATATCCTTTATATTCCATCATTGTCTCACCCCCGCCTCTTGCAGGAATCTTCTTACAGATTTTACGGCACCCTTGTTTGTCACTCTTTCAGGATGGGGACGATGAAAAACCGCACGGACATCATTTAAAGCAACTCTGACCCGGGACCCCCTTCCCTCTAAAATATCAGCACCAAGAGCTTCAAATAAAGATTCAATATTTGCCCATGGTATATCTGATCTATCAGGTCGTTCAAATATTTTATCAAGAGTTTGCCGTTGTTTTTTATTCATGATTTAATGATACTATGCATAGATACTATGTCAAGGTGATAATAGAGGAGTAGGTTAATGATTTATTTAGGGCACCCAACAAGTTACTGTGCTGATCCACATATCCTTACCCTTTCCATATTATCCAACTCATCTCCAGAAAAAGCCAAATTTGAGGTTTTTATAACGCCTTTTGCGGGGTCATTCAATTTATTTTGGAAAGAATCTATAGACGGCTTTTTTTGAACAAGCCTAAACTCAACCTTGCTATTGGTATCATAAATTTTTTCAGCCTCAGAAAACTCATGTAGTGGATAATTATGATTGTAAAATAGGTGGGGGTTGTTAATCGGGAAATATTTTAATGCCGGCAGAAAAAAATGTCTTCCTATAATCCCCTCTCAAATAAGCGGTGGGAGCAAACTTATGTTCACCCCCACCGCTTAAATTATGGTTGATTACTCAATTGCCGGAGCATACGCTGAGAGATCTTCAAAAGACTCACCGGAAAACATCGGGTCGATTAAAGAACCAATTGGCTGAGAAAGCAGATGCCCGGTCACAAAAACATCCGGTTGTGCTGATGTCAGTTTTTCCCATCTCATTTCTTCCACATTATATGCCCACACTCCATCAGGCCAGACTCCAACCAGATCCTTTTGTCCATTTCCGGCCAGATCTTCGGAGGTCAGAAATAGAGCCGGGTTTTTGTTCAGGTTCAACCATTCCTGGCTTATGCTGTCCAGGTAGTACACACCGCCTGACCAATTGCCGATAATATCCTTTATGCCGCTTGCAGTCATATCGGTCACGGCAAGAGCTGAAGGACTCGATTCAGTGATGTTGACCCATTGGTTGTTTGTGTCCAGAAACCAGATGCCGCCTTCAGGCCAGACGCCTACAAGGTCATCCAACCCGTCGCCTGTGACATCTCCTGAGGCCAATAAATCAGCGGCGCTGTTGGCAACCTCATACCACAAACCTGATGAGCTGTCCCGGTAATACACCCCATGCTCAGACCAACTGGCAATTAGATCATCCATACCATTTGCCGTCATATCACCCAGGGCGATGCTTATGGGCGGGTCTGATGAGAGTTTTGTCCATTGTTGCGCAAGGCTTTGCCATGTCCACAAACCACTGTCCCATACGCCGAACAGATCATCAAAACCATCACCATCCGTGTCTCCGGTTGATAGAAGCTTTATGTCAGAATCATGAAAAATGTTTATCCCCTGACCACCTTCATAATCCCAAAACAGGCTCCCCTTGTCACCCGCGATTCGTAGTCCAAGTTTCTCTTCTGTTATAGAAGATAACATTGTTGCGGAAAAAGGAAGCCAGCCTCCGAATTCCACCCCATTGAAAGCCTCCGGTTTAAAATGACTCCTTCCTTCGGCTTGACCAAAAACCTTATAATGTT
>SKZT01000058.1 GCA_007127235.1 Desulfobacteraceae bacterium | reverse complement strand
ATAAATACATCCAGGGCAATAATGTGCAGATCCTTTGAGATTTCCTGTGCCCGACCCAATTGCCACTGGTTGATACTGGCCGATCCATCCATGGTACTCTGCAATTTTTGAATCAGGCCGGCAATATCCAGAACCGGATGACGGGAAAAGACCTCCGGAAGTCCATAGGTCAGATTGCAGGCCAAGCATTTGCCGGGCCTTCTTTTCAGATTAAACACAAATTTCAGGTGCCCCGGCTGATATCCCTCATAAGATAACCCGATGTCATAGGCCCCTTCCTGCGCATCGCCATAGAGCAGCTCAAAAAATTGGTCGGATTTGTCTTCCGGAAACAATTCCGTTAATAATTTGTCCGTAAAAAGTTTTTCAAACTCACCTTGTTTTTCCATCACAATTTCCATATCAAAAAAATCCACACCAGCAACTCAATGGCATGAAATCAGGGTTAACCAATACCGACAAAGGGGTTATATTTTTTTTCACGGGCGATGGTGGTTTCAGGACCGTGCCCTGTAAAAACCCGGGTATCATCTCCAAGGGGAAACAGTTTGTTTTGGATACTACTTTTTAATGTGTTGAAATCTCCCCCCGGCAAGTCTGTTCTACCCACAGAACCCTGAAAAAGGGTATCGCCCACAAAGACATATCCTTTGGTATGCAGTGAAATGCCGCCGGGTGAATGTCCCGGGGTATGCATAACCGTCAACGAAATGTTTCCAAACTCGATGACATCTCCGTCATCGACGGTTTTATCCGGCGGAGGAGAATTTTCAGAGCGAAGTCCGAAAGATGCCGCCGCCTGGGAAAGGGATCCCAGCATAGGGGCATCCTCAGCATGAATTAAAATCGGGGCCTGCGTTGCTTCTTTCATTCTGCTGTTGCCGCCCACATGATCGAAATGACCATGAGTATTGACAATATATTTGACTTTGAGGTTTAAATCATCCAGCTTTTGCATAATCTGGTCGGCATCGTCACCTGGATCAATTACCACGGCTTCTCTGGTTTGTTCACATCCGACGATATAACAATTGGCCATGATGGGCCCAACCGGCATGAATTCGATAATCAATTGTACCTCCTTGGGAATAATAAAATGTCTGACTTAAGGCGACCGGTCCTTTAATCAGACTATTCTTGGTTTTTGTTTCGCTTTTGAATTTCATGAATTAATTCAACAATACTGACAACTTTTGGCTTGGCCTTTTTTTGGGTCAGTTTTTCAAACTGCTCGGGCGACAAGCATTTTTTCATATAAGCCACCACATCGAAAATTTCCCACCAGCAGTCAAAAATTTTAAAGCATGGATGATTGTTTTCATCGCAGAACCTGCAGTAGGAAAATTCGACAGGCCCTCCCAACCTGGGGCAACGGCGCATCAGTCGGTCAGAATTATGTTCCATTCTACCGGCTTTTCAGTGAGAGTGGTTTGGGATAATTGGCAAATATCTTTTCAGCTTCGGCAAGGTCTTCGTCTGAAAGAATGTAATTTTCCAGCACACCGGTGAAAACTTTGTCATAAGAACCCAGATCCAAAAGTCCGTGACCGCTCCAGTTGAAAAGAATCACTTTTTCTTTGCCTTCTTCCTTGGCTTTTTTTGCTTCTGAAATAACATACGCCAAGGCATGGGTGGTTTCGGGAGCAGGAATGAATCCCTCGGTTTTGGCAACCATCACTCCTGATTCGAGTGCTTCAATCTGGGTGACCGATTTGGGATCGAAAAGTCCCTCCGCCACCAACTGGCTCACTGCCGGGCTCATGCCATGGTAACGCAGGCCCCCGGCATGCACAGGAGGCGGCACAAAAAAATGTCCCAGACTGTGCATGGGCAGCAAGGGGGTATATCCCGCGGAATCACCGTGATCATAAACAAAGGGTGCCCGCGTCAATGTGGGGCATGCCGCCGGTTCAACCGGATAGATCTCGATTTGTTTTCCGTTCATTTTGTCAAGCACGAAAGGAAATGCAAGACCGGCAAAGTTGCTCCCGCCGCCTGCACATCCGATAATAATGTCCGGATAGTCACCCACCATCTCAAGCTGTTTTTTTGCCTCCAGTCCGGTAATGGTCTGGTGAAGCATCACATGGTTCAAAACACTTCCGAGAGAATACCGGGTTTTTCCGGTCTGATCCGAAACCGCTTCTTCTATTGCTTCGCTGATTGCAATACCGAGGCTTCCGGGTGTGTCCGGATCCCTGGCCAAAGCATCCCGCCCGGCTTTGGTTGTGGTGCTGGGGCTTGCCACACATTTTCCGCCCCAGGTTTCCATCATGGATTTACGATAGGGTTTCTGATCAAAACTGACCCTGACCATATAGATCTTGCATTCCATGCCAAATTGAGAGCAGGCAAAGGATAGTGCACTTCCCCACTGGCCGGCACCGGTCTCGGTGGTCATTTTTTTAATACCGAACACCTTGTTGTAGTATACCTGGGGGACTGATGTGTTGGGTTTATGGCTACCCGGAGGACTGACACTTTCATTTTTATAGTAAATTCTGGCGGGAGTTCCCAGTGCTTTTTCAAGAGAGTACGCCCTGACCAGAGGGGATGGTCGCCATATGGTGTAAATATCCAATACCTCTTCGGGAATATCAATCCATCGTTGAGAACTGACCTCCTGTTCGATGAGATTCATGGGAAACACCGGTGCCAGATCTTCGGGATTCACCGGATTTCCGTCAGGTCCCAGCGGGGGATTCATCTTGATGTCCGAAAGAATATTATACCACTGCCTCGGCATTTCATCCTGCCTTAAAAGGATATTTCTGACCTGCATGGCTTCTCCTTAGAATTTTAGTTTTTTATTGCCAGTCACCGTTCATTCTTCTGAAAATAAACGGTCTTCGATGCTGATTTCTCCTCTGGCGATTGATTCTCGAATACTGTCCAAAATGCCGTTGATAAATGCTCCGGATTCTTCCGCACCAAACTTTTTAGCGATGTCGACAGCCTCATTGATGGTTACTTTTGGAGGAATATCTTCACAGAAAAGAAGTTCATAAGCGGCAACCCTGATAATATTACGGTCAACGCAGGACATACGGTTGAGTTTCCAGTTGGAGGAAAACTTTTCAATGATCTCGTTGATATATGGCCACCGTTCGATGAGACCAAGAGTCAGTTCATTAAAAAAAGCCTCGATATTTTTCGGCGGTGGATAACATTGCCGGAAAAGCTCGATTTGCGAAACCGAGACATCTTTGCTCATGTCCATAAAAAAAAGAGCCTGCATGGCCAATTCACGCGCCTTGCGACGATTACCCATTTTCTTTTGCCTAAACGACAACCTCCATCAGGTTTGCCATCTCTACAGCGGCCATGGCGGCATCCCATCCCTTGTTGCCCGCCTTTGTCCCCGCTCTCTCGATGGCTTGCTCAATGGTGTCGGTGGTTAAAACACCAAAAATGACCGGGACTTCAGATTCCATGGTAACCTGCGCAATGCCCTTGGAAACTTCAGCACTCACATAATCAAAATGAGGGGTTGCCCCCCTGATAACCGCTCCGAGACAAATGACCGCATTATATTTTTTCTGCATGGCCACTTTTTTGGCAATCAGCGGAATTTCAAAAGCACCGGGTACTTTAATAATATGGATATCTTCTCTATCAGCACCGCTTCGCGTAAGGGCATCAACGGCACCCCCCACAAGGCGGTCGCTTATAAAGTCATTAAACCGGGCAACCACGATCGCAAATTTTTTTCCCTCGGCGATGAGATTGCCTTCAATAATCTTGGTCATAAAATCATACCTCCCGACAAAATTTTATTGCATACGACAATATGGAGTTGATGTAAATCTTTTTTTGGTGAATCGTCAGGGGTTTGCTTCAAAATTCAACAAGTGTCCCATTTTCAGTTTTTTGCATTGGAGATAACAACGATTAAATTCGTTGGGTTTTACTTCTATGGGAACCTGCTCAACAACTTCCAGACCATAACCCTGAAGGCCGACCATTTTCTTGGGATTGTTGGTGAGTATTTTCATTTTTTTGACACCCAGATTAACCAGCACCTGCGCCCCTATGCCATAGTGCCTCAGGTCCGGTTTAAAGGCCAGCTCGTTTTCGAAATCATCGATGTCCTGTCCCTTGTCCTGAAGGTTATAGGCTTTTAATTTATTCACCAATCCAATCCCGCGGCCTTCCTGACGTATGTAGAGAAGCACTCCGGACCCTTCTTTATCAATCATTTCCATGGCCTTGTTAAGCTGTTCTCCACAATCGCACCGCAATGATCCAAAAATATCTCCCGTGATACATTCGGAATGAACACGGACAAGAACCGGCTTTGCGGGATCGATCTCGCCTTTGATCAGGGCCACATGCTGAAGGTTTTCCACATCATTTTCGTAAACAACGGCCTTGAATGTTCCTGCATGGCTTGTGGGTACCACGGCTTCAACGGCACGACGCACAAAAGACTCGGTTCGCATACGATATTCAATCAGATCGGCAATGGTACAAATACCGATACCGAGTACTTCGCTGATTCTTTCCAAAGCCGGCATTCTGGCCATGCTGCCGTCTTCATCCATAATTTCACAAATCACCGCAGCCGGTTTAAGCCCCGCCAGACGCGCCAGGTCAACGGATCCCTCGGTTTGCCCACATCTTACCATGACCCCGCCTTGTTTGGCCCGCAACGGAAATACGTGCCCTGGGCGCACAAGATCATGGGGTTTTGCATTATCGGCAACCGCAGCCAATATGGTGGTAGCCCGGTCAAATGCTGAAATGCCGGTAGTCACACCTTTGCGCGCCTCAATGGATACCGTAAAACCTGTTTTATAAGGGGATGTATTGTCATTTACCATCATGGGAAGATCCAGCGATTTGATTTTTTCTGCGGTCAGGGAAAGGCAAATGAGACCTCGTCCGTGCTTAGCCATAAAATTGATGGTCTCCGGAGTGACTTTTTCAGCGGCCATACAAAAATCGCCTTCGTTTTCACGGTCTTCGTCATCAACGAGGATAACCATGCGCCCCAATCGTATTTCGCGAATCGCCTCCTCAATTGTTAAAAGCGGCATTTTTTTATTCTAACTCCTTAAATTTTTTTTAATACTGCGTGTTTAAAAAACCAGCCCTTGCAAGAAAATCCATGCTGATATTTGATTTTTCAGATTGTTTTTGCTCCTCTTGTTTCCGGAACAGGAATTTTTCAACATATTTTCCGATCATGTCGGTTTCGATGTTGACAAGGGCTCCGATATTTTTAAATCCGATGGTGGTCATTTTTGCCGTGAGGGGAATAATGCTGACCTCAAAACTATCCCGGCTGCATCTGTTGATTGTCAAACTGATACCGTCCACTGCCACGGATCCCTTTTCAATCATGTACCTGCAAAGCGATGGTGGAGCATCAATATGCATGACAATGGCATTGGACCTTATTTCCAGATGACCAATGGTTCCTGCGCCATCGATATGTCCTGACACCAGGTGACCATCAAGCCGGTCTGACAAGCGCAAAGCCCGTTCGATATTGACTCGGTCATTGGGTTTTGCATGGCCCAGAGTAGAGCGGGCCAGTGTTTCAGGAGAAACATCCACTGTGAAGCGTTTTCCGCTGATTTCCACTGCAGTCAGGCAGGCACCGCTGACTGCGATGCTGTCACCGATCCGAGATTCTTCCAGGGAAAAATCGGCCTCGATGGTCAGTTTCTTACCCTCGCCTGCTGCCTGTATTGAAGTCAGCCTGCCCAATCCTTCGATAATTCCTGTAAACATTTCCAACCCTTTTCAAAAGGAAATTCATGAAGTATAACCTTCGATAAGTATGTCGTCATCGAATCGATGGATCAAAATATCATGTACTTTAATGCAATCACTCATTTTCTCAGGTCCCGGGCCCCGGCACACCGGTATTCCATCGTCTCCCCCCAGTATTTTTGGTGCAAAGAAAAACAATATTTTGTCCACAATGCTGCTGTTCAGTGCAGATGCCGCCACACGCCCTCCCCCTTCAACAAGAAGACTTGTAATACCCATGCTTCCCAAAGTATTCATTAAATTGTCCAAATCAATGAGTCCATCTTTCAATGGGGATTCAACGGTCTTAACACCTTTTTTTTCCAGGTTGTGTTTTTTTTGGGATTGGATATTATCACCGGTTATCACCAGTGTATCAGCAGCAGATTCCATGTTGAGCATTCGGGCATTTTCGCTGATGGTCAAGCGGGTGTCCAGAATAATTCTTATGGGGTCTTTGCCTTTGATAGTTTCAAGGCGGGTGGTCAAGCTGGGGTCATCATGGCGAACCGTGCCGATACCAACCATGATGCCATCCACAGAGTGACGGATTGAGTGAACAAAATTTCTGGCGACTTCTCCCGTGACCCATTTGGAGTCTCCGGTTCGGGTGGCAATTCTTCCATCGAGTGTCGACGCTGTTTTTAAAATGACAAACGGCCGTTTGGTCTTTACGTATTTTACAAACATTTCATTTAAACGTAAGGCCTGCTTTTCTTCGACTCCCACATCCACCGTAATTCCATTTTTTCTTAAAAGCCGGATACCTCCTCCGGTAACATCGGGATTGGGATCCCGCATGGCAACCACGACACGCACAACGCCTGATTTTATAATTTTTTCGGTGCAAGGCGGCGTTTTTCCCGTATGGTTACAGGGTTCCAGAGTGACATAGAGGGTGGCGCCTTTGGCCAGTTCCCCGGCATTTTCCAATGCCCGGACCTCGGCATGAGGCCCTCCTGCATATTCATGAAAACCGGTGCCCACCACATGT
>SKZT01000179.1 GCA_007127235.1 Desulfobacteraceae bacterium | reverse complement strand
TTGCCCTCGCCCTTTTTGCCCTCACCCCTGACCCCTCTCCCAGAGGGAGAGGGGGATGTCGGCACTATATCGGGGCCACCAGTTTCCATTCGTTGGCGGTATCTTCATCGGGGGCTAAAGCCCGGCTATAACGCAGTTCCCCTTCAGAGAACCCGAATTTGTACCGTGTCCGCTAATGGGTTATCACGACAGAACCATCGTCCCAGTTTGGCAATATATAAAAATGGAGGCCTTCCAGGGGCGTGACTAAAATAACAATATTTTTAGACTTATGCGTGGAATTCATCCGGCATGACGCTTTTGTCTGCAGGGGCGAAAAATCTTTCGCCCCTGCTTTCTGAATTCACAACATATTCAACCTATTCAACAATCAGCGTAAAACCTGTAGGTGTCAGGTTGGCTGCTGTCTGCATCAAATCCACATTGCCCGGCATCCCTGCAATAGGATACCACACCATCTGGCTCAGGGTCAAAATGATTACCCCCACGATACAGCGGAAAAAGAAAACCTTAAAGGCTTCCCACTGTGTAAAGTAACCGAAGCCGTAGGCAATCAGGGTGGGCGGACAGCCGATGACCAGCCAGACAAACGTGGTGGCCAGAGGCACTGACATGGCTATGGGAACCGATGGTGTTCCGGCCATGTCGGCCATGGGGACCATTACGGGTACCAGCAGGGCCGTGGCGGCCGCATTGGCCATGAAGCTGGTGATCACAGCACTGATATAGGAAGCACCGATTGCTACCACCGGCCAGGGCATACCAGTGAAAAAGGGAAATATCTTGGATGCCAGCCATTCGCCGGCCCCCGTGTCCAGCATGGTCACACCCAGTGAAAAACCGGCCCCGAAAACCATAATCGGGTTCCAGGGATAATCAGCCAGGCACTGTTTCCAGTCTACCACCCCAAACATGATACAGGCCACGATAAACAATCCACCGATGGCCGACACATGGTAGCCGGTCAGGTCTGTAAACATCCACAGAAAAAAGGTAATTCCCAGCAGCCAGGCAATGATTTTTTCATTGCGGTTCATGGGTGGCATTTTTTCAATGGAGACTTCCCCCGGCAGTACCGTGATCTTGGGCGGATAGATGATCATGATGGCCACCCAGGTAGCCAGTCCCAGGAATATGGAGGGGACAAACTGATACCACATGTATTCCATGAAACCGATATTATAGCCGGTAATCTGGTAGAGCATCTCGGTTGATGCCGGCGAACGCCCACTGCCCAGAAAAGTGGCCCCACCACCGCAGGCAGCGCTCAGGGGAATCATGAACATGAAATGCTTGGTGAAATTGTTGCTTTTATCCGGCGTGAGCCCCATCTTCAGAAACAAGGGCATCATGGCATAGAGCAAAATAATGGTGATGGTGGCATCGTGGGTCCAGGCCGCCAGAACGGTGGATCCCATGCACAGCGTAAAACTGAGGCGCTTGACGTTGGTGCCGCCAATTTTTAGAATCCAGGCCATGATGCGGTTGGGAATGCTGGTCTGCCCCAGCATGACCCCCAGCATGATAATGAAAAAGACGAATACCACTGTGCGGTTGGCATAAGGCGCCCAGGCATCCGCCGAGCTTTGAATATTGAAGATAATCAGCCCGCAGCCTACCATGATTGATGTAACCCCAATGGGAATGGCTTCCGAGGTCCACAGCAGTACCACCGTGGTCAACAGGGCCAGAAAGGCATGGGCTCGTGTTCCCAGATCGTCCGGTGTTGGCAGCAGCCAGATCAGCAGGCCCGCAGCAACCGAAATCCCAATCCATTTATACGCGTAGGCCTGGTCCTTGGGAGGGCCGCCGCCTTCTTCTGCGTGAGCAATATTTATTTCCATCATAAACCTCCTGTAAATCAGCGCGTTAAAATGTTGACCGTTTCAAAGAACAAATCCTGCACCCGCAAAATGCCGGTAATCTTATTGCCGGAAGTTACGATCAGACGGGGCTTCTGGGTCTGATACAGCATTTCGGCAACCTCCATCAGGTTGGCATTTTCATCGATGGCGGGGGGAATCTCAATATCCAGTTCACCAACTTTTTTATCGGCCAGGCGTTGCATCTGAACGGTAAACAACCCATCCCAGGTGCTGCTGAACACGTGGGAAAAACGAACCGTCTGGGCCAGGTCGGGCTGAGAGACGGAAAGGTAATATGGCCTGGCATTGCGAATCAGGTCCAGATTGCTCAAAAGCCCCACAAAGTCATTGTTTTCGTCAAACACCAGCAGGGCGCGATGACCGCCTTCCCGAATGCGGCTGCTGGATACCATTTCGGTCAGTGAACTCATCAACTTTTGCATCGCCTCCCGAACCGTATTTTTCATCGAAATGGTAGAATAATCCTCAATGCGGGTCATGATATCCCGTACCTTTTTTTCAGTGCTTGGGATGTCACCCTCCTTCACCGCATAAGCCTCATTGATGCGACTGGCCAGGACATCGATGTCGCAGGGTTTGTTTAGATAATCAAATGCCTCCCGCTGTTTGGAACTAATTGCGGAATCCTCACTGCCATGTCCGGTCAGCATGATCACCTGGGTTTCCGGCGCCAGTTTTTTGATTTCCGACAACGTTTGATGGCCGTCCATTCCCTCCATTTTTACGTCCAGGATCACCACATCCTGAGGAGACCGGGAAAGAATTTCCAGCGCTTCTTCACCGCTTGCCGCAATGGTGGTTTCAAATCCTTTTTTGTTCAGAATTGTGGATGTTATCTCACGAAATCTGGTCTCGTCATCCACCATCATCACTTTAATTTTTTTTGTCATGATTCGTTCTCCTTAAAAAATAAAACGTATGGTTGTTTATTTTTCTGCTGATGGATATGATTATCGTCTGCGGATATGGATGGCCTCCTTCAGTCCGTATAATGGTTTTTGCCAGTGAAAACGATATGTCCAAAGAAAAATTTTTTCGGTATGCGGTAGTCGTCAACCCATTTCCGTTTCAGTGCCCGCTGCTCCGAGCCACTTGCTTACGAAAAGGTCGAATCCGTTATACTACAAAGTCCATGCCAAAAATTCAGATCACCCGTGGACATGAAAAACATCCCCATGGATATTGGATGATACGCATCTTGAAAACGAAATACGTTCGCTCAAAACTGCGGATTGCCGGATTTTTTTTACAAGCTGATAAAATTTTTTTTAACACTTATCATGCGCTCGCCATATTCTGACCCAAACTGATCGATTAAACAGGAAAGTATCTGTAATACTGATAACCGAGATATGTGATAAACTCATCAGCAGGCTGGAAAGATGGGAAGGGCCAGATGGAGAATATTTGATCGGGAAAGTGCCGGAACAAATCTCCGGTCATTTTGGAAATACCTGAAAGATCGTTTAGGTGGTGGCAGTGGTGTTGTTGAATACCTTCCTGATTTGATACGAAAACAAGCACAAAATCGTAACGCCTAAACCCAATTACCAACCCGTACTACCCCAACTTATTGAGAAGTTACGGTTGAATTAAGGTTCCTATTTCCTTGCAGAAAACAACGAGGGATTTCCATTTTTCCCGGGCTATCATATGGACAACGTTCATACTCAGGCTTTGATATTCATGTATGGCCACATTCCTGAATCCTGTCATGGCAACCATATCCCGGGCAGTTTGTTCTTTGATGATTCCGGCTTTGAATAGCAGCATGAATGCTTCTGCACTGTTTTGAGGTATGCCCAGCCGATGTTTGGCCACCAGGTGCATTGCAAGATCGATTGCCGCCTGGCAGGCTCTTTCAATGTTTAAAATTAATGCATCGATATGGGTATAATTTTCAAGTTGGGGATCAGCCGCATATTCTTCCTTCATCCGACGCAAGGCTCTCTCTATAATGGCCGCCTTGTTCAATAAAACATCATCTTGACCGGTATGCATCCAGAACCTCTTTTCGATCCTCGTTGAAAACAACATACATGCCGAGAATTGTGCTGATTTTCAGATCGGCTTTCGACTCATTGCGGACATAAATTCGCTGCCCGATTAGAACCGCTTCTTTTGCATAAACCAGATTTTTGGTACTGATCTCGCCAATATCCACGGGTATTCCGAGTTCAAAGGCAAGGTCGGAGGCTATTTTAAGGCGTTCGAGTTCCGTAAAATCCTTGTTGGCGCTTATCAAAACAGCCAGATCGATGTCACTGCCAGGACGCATTCTGCCGGATGCCGCACTTCCCATGATATAGACGGCAAGAATGCGATCATCTTTTTGCAATTGCTCAATGATTATGCTTATTTTTTTCTTATCTAACATGAATTAGATGTTCCGGGTGGCCAAATATTCTGTTTTTACCAGTATTTGTTTTTAACACAATCAAATGCGGGATACAAAGGTTTTTCACGGCCAACTTTGTACCAATTTATAACATTTCGGGGATCAATCTGAGGATTAATGCATTATAAGTCCACCTTTTCCAAGCTGGTCACGTTACATAATTGAGGCAGAGCATGGGAACTAGAAAAAGAATGTAACCTGTTTGTGTAAAAAGACTTGTGTTCAGTTGTAGGTGCGAATTCATTCGCACAATGTGAACCCCGATGTTAACTATAGGCTCTAAAAATGTTTTCCCGAAAATAAAGTTGCTGGATGGTTTTAAAGAATCTTCTGTAAATCCGTGCCGGATGTTGAGTGCGAATTCACCCCGTCAGATAAGACAATACATAGTCCCCGAATTGTAGGTCTTATGTTATCTGATGGGGTAAATTCGCACCTACAGAATATCGGATTTCACACAAACAAGTTACACTTCGAGAAAAAAATGCAAAAGCACAGCTTTTGCACTCCTTCAGCGAATGCCTCCCAAAGCCTTTACAATCATTTAAAAGCAACCAATCACCCCTTGTAAAATGGGACTATTTATTTTAGGTTGAGGTGTCTGACAGAATTGAAACTTTAATTTTTTAATACGGCACATTATGCTCTTGGAATGGAAATATTCGCTTAAGGCATTCGACCGAATCCTTTTTCAGGAGCCCTTTCCGGGCGACATTGAAAAAATGGCACGTTACTTTGGTCCTTACCGCCTGCCGGGTACCACGTCCATTGGTCTGAGAAAAACCCGTCCTGATTTGTTTCAGGATACCGAAAATTCACCTTTTGAAACTTATCCGGAGTGGATCGATCGAACGGTGCGGCAAACTGTTGGCCAATTGGCTCCATTTTTGTTCAAGGATTTAAAAATTGTCCTGAAAAAAACCGATGTATCTGCGATAGTGAATCGAATTGTGACTGTCCTTGAAGACGAAACCTCAATGGGCCCTGCACTGAATGAGGCTATTCCGCAGCAGATGTATGAGGATGTTTTTATCCGGATGGTACTGTCGATTTTCTATCCCGGCCGGCGTTACCGTGTTCCGCACCTCTACCGTGAATTCAACACCCTTTGTCTACGGTTGGGCTTGGTTTTTCTTGATGAACTGAGCAACGGGCGGCAAAAGCATTTGGGTCCCGGGATCGAAGATTTTATTCTGATGGCCGTGCTGTCGGGACATGTGGGAACCAACCTGAAATCGACGGCTTCCGCTGCATCGGTCCTGCTTAACCGGGACCGGATTCCTGTACCGGATGCCCTGGTGCGGGATATGAAAACGATTGAACGTTTGCCTGAGTATGAACTCAGAAAAATTGCCGGAATGCTGATTGATTTAGCACAAAGACCCGAAGGCCGGTTCGGGCTGGATTTTCTGAACGCTTACCATCATGAAGTGGTGGAAACAACGGAACCAACGCTCCTGATCTTTTTTTCAGACGACTATCTGGAATCCATGATCGACATGAAACGTTTCGAATTAATGGTGACTTCCAATAAAAATCTTACGGTGTTGTTTGTGCCACGTTGCGGCCGTTACGGTAACGATCTTGCCTTTGAGGACATGGTGGACATTTTAAAAGACAGGCGCTTTGATAAATTTCAAATGCTGGTCAGGTCGGGCCGGATCGTTATCAGCCCCCATGGCCCAAGAGCCGGATGTATTGACCCAAGAGATGTCAGTGCATCACTTTTGGAAACCATCGGTGCTTTAGGATCAGAATGCCGGATCATCCTTGAAACCAAAGGTTGCCGTAACTTTGAAATGCTCAAAGGTGATCTGCCAATCCCCTGTTATGCTTCCTTCAATTGCAATCGGGCTTTGAGCATTCGCACCGTCGGAATTGATGGACCGCCGGTTTTTTTGAGAATACCTCCGGGTTTGAAAGCATATGACGGATTTACTCAACCCCGAATTGCTCCCAGCCCGTCTTATAGAACATCGGGAGTTCGGTTTGCGCGGATGACCACCCGACAGTTGTGCGAATCACTGAGCAGTTTGACATACTCCAGACTCAAGTCGGGTGCCGAAGATGAACTGCACCTCAACAAGCGATTGCAGGCAAAGGCTGATGCTCTTGGAATAACTTTTCCGGAGTTGCTGGATATGGATAGAGTGTAGCTTCTCAAAAATAGGTAACCACAATATACAGGGGGTGCATAGGCGCTAACCTGAAGGATGTTGTAGCAAGTCCCCCTTTGGCAAAGGGGGATTTAGGGGGATTTAGGGGGATTTAAAAAAGTAAATTAACATCGTCCCTCCGGGACTTATTTTTGAGGGGGTGATTCTCCGGTGGTTAAAAACCACCGGATAGATAACCTAACCCCTCTCGGGGTTGTTTCTCGGGATTTGGAAAGTTGGCGGTGCTGAACAAGCGGTGATTCAATGCCATTGACTTAATAAAACAAGCCTTTGGCGACTGATTTTCGTACATACATGAATAACGATTTCAACCTCGATGCTGA
>SKZT01000157.1 GCA_007127235.1 Desulfobacteraceae bacterium | reverse complement strand
TACACAAAACCGCCATTCGTTTAAAACGAAAAGCAGCTAAAAAAGCGCCCGGCTCATAAAAATAACACCCAGAAATACGCCCCTGTGTGAATGAATTCACACCTAAAAGTTAAATTAAAGGGAATGTCCATCCAATAGAATGCATTTTCCCGTATTGACATTGATTTAGTAAAATGATATAGACACGAAAAATTTATTATTCGTGTCTGTAAATTCGTGAATTATTATTGCCAGTCACCTCATATTTGGAGGCATTATGTATTTTCCCATCGCCGAAATAGATGTCGCTCCATGGATACCTTTTACAGCCGGGTTTCTGGTTGCTTTCGTGTGCAGCATGGGCGGGGTGTCCGGCGCCAACCTGCTTTTGCCCTTTCAGATTAGTTTTCTTGGATTTACCACGCCTGCCGTAAGTGCAACCAACCACCTGTTTAACATTATTGCTATCCCCAGCGGTGTTTATCGATTTATCAGGGAAGGGCGCATGGTCTGGCCACTGACCTGGATCGTTATCGCAGGCACTGTGCCCGGCGTTTTTATCGGGGTATTCGCACGGATTCACTATCTTCCTGACCCTACTCACTTCCGGGTTTTTGCCGGAGCTGTCCTTTTATATATCGGCTTTGTCATGGTTCGCAGTCTGATAAAAGGGCCAGTGCCCGGAACTGAAAAAGACTCTGCGGAAAAACGCTTCCATGAATTGGTACGCAGTTTTCAAAAAAAAGATGCCGCCACGCGGGAACCCCTGCCCAGAGTGAAACTCAACCATTTCGGGCTTAGAATAGTTGACTATACTTTTTATGGTGAAAGAATAACTGCTCCGACCATCGGCATTTTTGCACTGAGCACGATCGTGGGAGTGGTCGGGGGAATTTACGGTATAGGCGGCGGAGCGATTATTGCCCCATTTTTTGTGGCAGTTTTTCATCTACCTGTATATACGATTGCCGGGGCGTGCCTCATGGGTACATTTATCACTTCTGTGGTGGCGGTCCTGTTTTATCAATTTTTAGCACCCTTCTATCCGGAACTGGCAGTGGCCCCGGATTGGATGCTGGGTGTGCTTATGGGAATCGGAGGTATGATCGGCATGTACGCTGGAGCCAGAGCACAAAAATTTATTCCTGCAAATCTTATCAAGTGGATCCTGGCCTCTCTCCTGGTCTTCACAGGCAGCAGATATGCCTTGAGTTTTTTGTTTTAAGTAAATGGCAAAAATCCCTTGTTTACAAAGAACAGTTTTGTGTTTATTTATGTGTCTGAAACGTGGTTTATAACTGTAAACAGAAAGGGGCTGCAAATGTACAATGAAGTTGTTATGGATCATTTCCGGAATCCGAGAAATGTGGGAATAATAGATGATGCCGATGGAGTCGGGGAAGTGGGAAATCCGCTTTGTGGCGATATGATGACCATTTACCTGAAAATAGATGATGACCGCATCAGCGATATCAAGTTTCAGACCTTCGGGTGCGGATCGGCTATCGCCGTATCCAGCATGCTAACAGAACTGGCAAAGGGCAAGACTGTTGAAGAGGCCAGGAACATATCCAATAAAGATGTGGCTAATGCTCTTGAGGGACTGCCAAAAAACAAAATGCATTGTTCCAATTTGGGAGCTGATGCGCTTCATATGGCCATACAGGATTATGAAGATAAAAAAGCCGGGATATCCCGGCCCGGACCTGCGCGCAAGGAAATACACGAACATGCACCGGGTGAAAAATGTTACTGCCCCTATTGTGATGTGGAAATTGAAGAGGCTGTAAAATTTTGCGAAGCCTGTCACCGTGAACTTGAAGAAGAGCACTGAAAACATCCAAGATATTCAAAATAGGGGGAAGTTATGAACATTGTCAATCTGGATCATATTTCATCGAATCCGCTGCTTTCCGAGGTCAAGGAGGCAATGATCGATGCCATCCAAAACGATCTGCACAATCCGTCGAGCCAGCATAAGGCTGGAGAGCATGCTGCCGGTCTCCTGGAAAGTGCCCGTGAGACATGCTCACAATTGATTAATGCTTCATCAGCAAGAGAAATCGTGTTTACTTCCGGCGGGACCGAATCGGTCAACCACGCCTTAAAAGGCGCAGCATTGGCCAATGGGAACAAGGGCAATCATATCATCACAACCAATATCGAACATAATTCAGTGATCCGCAGTTTGAAACGCCTGTCATCGCAGGGATTTCAAATAACCTCCCTGCCGGTGGACAAAACCGGCAGGGTTTTGCCGAAAGACATTTCCAATGCGATTACCGATAAAACAATTCTGATTTCCGTGATGCACAGCAACAATGAAACCGGAATTGTTCAGCCCATCGAAGAAATCGGAAAGATAGCACGCGAAAAAAAAGTACTTTTCCATACGGATGCCGTTGATTCCGTTGGTGTTCTCCCTGTTGATGTTAAATCACTCAATGTTGACCTGCTTAGTTTTTCATCCAACACATTTTACGGGCCGACGGGGGTGGGAGGTCTCTACATAAGAAAAGGTGCCCGGGTTTTTCCGCTCCTTGACGGCGGAGTTCAGGAAAACAACAAACGGGCCGGCACCCAGAACCTGATCGGCATTATTGGTATGGGAAAAGCAGCAGAGCAGGCTATTGTTCATATGGATAAGCGTATGCAACACCTACAAGAGCTGAAAAATTATCTGGTTGAACAACTGCCAAGCTATGTGGATGAATATCTTGTCAATACGAACCTGAAACACAGCCTTCCCAACCTGCTTAATATTTCCCTGAAATATATCGAGGGTGAAAGCGTAATGCTCATGCTGGATGACGAGAATGTGGCGGTTTCAACCAAATCTGCCTGTGCCACTGGCTCGCTTCGTGCATCCCACGTGCTGCTTTCACTTGGATTGAGCCACGCCGATGCTCAGGGAACCCTGGTTATTTCCTGGGGTATCGACAACACAAAAGATGATATGAACAAGCTGCTCAGTGCCCTGAAAAATGTGGTTGCTACCCTCAGGCACATGTCCCCTCTTTACAAAAAACAGAAGGTAAAAATATAGTCAATCCTCTCCTTGAAGAGTGTTTTCAGTACTCAATAAGGGATTTAAATCTCGAACACCTCAACCTCTTCTGAAACATTTTTGAGTTTGAAGTTCCCACATAAGTCCGATAAAAACAACATTGCAAATTTGTAAATAATATTTACTCTTGCTCATAACAGATTTTTTCAGATAAAATTTTGGTAAAAACATTTGACCGGCTTGCAAGTAAGAGACATAATATGACTCTAAGTATAAGACAATTTGAATGATATAAAATTCCCAAAATTATCATGGAAATAAAAAAATGAATCAGACATTATGCAAAAGGAGGTAACTGATGGATGTTAAAAAAGTTCTTTGGCCGACAGATTTTTCCGGAAACGCTGAGAAAGCACTTCCTTATGTGACATCACTTACTGAAAAATATGGAACGGAAATCCACGTTCTTTATGTAATTGAAGACATCGCAAATCATCCGTCTTGGTATGGTGATTTTGAAAAAGACCGTATTAAGGAGATTTTGGAGTGGGAGGAAAAAACAGCCAAAAAGCGTCTTAAGCAGACATGCGAAAAGTATCTGCAAGGTTGCCCGCTTTATATCAGACATATCGCCATTGGTGATCCTGCTCAGGAAATTTTAAAGCTCATTGATAAAGAAAATGTCGATATGGTTGTCATGGCCAGCAGCGGCCATAAAGGCAATTTCAGGTTTGGAAGTGTGGCTGAAAAAGTGGTTAAAAACGCCAAAGTCCCTGTTGTTACTATACCGGTGGAACCTATCTGAGAAAACATATTTTTTCCACTGAGCTGCCGGTTTAGTGGGCAGCTCAGTGGAAATGCAACAGGAGGAATCTAAAAATGAAAGTATGGCCGGGACAGCCGTATCCTTTAGGAGCTGTTTTTGATGGCTCCGGAACGAATTTTTCCTTGTTTTCAGAAATTGCCGAGGGTGTCCAACTTTGTCTTTTCGACGAAGAAGGTCAAGAGACACAAATCGACATGCCCGAGGTAACTGGCTATTGCTGGCACGGGTATCTGCCCTCCATCGGGCCCGGCCAGCGTTACGGGTATCGTATCCATGGCCCATGGGAACCCGCGCATGGCCACTGCTGCAATCCGGCCAAGCTATTGATAGACCCATACACCAAAGCCATCGATGGGCAGGTTCAATGGCACGAGGCTGTCTTTCCTTACGTTTTCAGCGAAGGGCCCGAAGTGCGCAGCGACAATGACAGTGCACCATTCATGCCCAAATGCGTGGTTCATCAACCCCATTTTGATTGGAGCGGAGATCGACGCCTGCAACTACCCTGGCACGAAACCATCATTTACGAAACCCATGTAAAGGGTCTTACCGCCCGCCATCCTGATGTTCCTGAGGAACTGCGAGGTACTTACGCGGGCCTGGCACAGCCACCTGTCATTGAATACCTGAAAGAACTCGGCGTTACAGCTGTGGAGCTGATGCCAATCCATTTTTTTATCCATGACAAGCATCTCGTGGATCAGGGACTGAGAAACTACTGGGGCTACAACTCCATCGGATATCTTGCGCCGCAAAACGAATATGCGGCCGACAAACGTCCCGAGGGTGCGGTAGCCGAATTCAAGCAGATGATAAAAACCCTTCATCAGGCCGGCATCGAGGTTATTCTGGATGTGGTTTATAACCACACGGCTGAGGGAAATCATCTGGGACCGATGCTTAGCTTCAAAGGGATCGACAACGCCTATTATTATCGCCTTACCGATGATCGGCGGTATTACATGGATTACACCGGCACCGGTAACAGTCTGAACATGCGCAACCCCCATGTGCTGCAACTTGTCATGGATTCCCTGCGGTATTGGGTCCTGGAGATGCATGTGGACGGATTCCGGTTCGATCTGGCATCTACCCTGGCCCGGGAACTACACGATGTGGATCGTCTGTCGGCCTTCTTCGACCTCATCCAGCAGGACCCTGTAATCAGTCAGGTCAAGCTCATCGCCGAGCCCTGGGATGTGGGCGAGGGTGGCTATCAGGTTGGAAACTTCCCGCCAGTCTGGACCGAATGGAATGGCAAATACCGCGACTGCGTACGCGACTTTTGGCGGGGTGAAGATCAGACCATGGGCGAGTTTGCAGCCCGTTTTACCGGCAGCTCCGATCTGTACGAAAACACTTCCCGCCTCCCCTATGCCAGCATTAACTTCATAACAGCCCACGATGGTTTTACATTGAATGATTTGGTTTCCTACAACGAAAAGCACAACGATGCCAATGGTGAGCAGAATCGCGACGGAGAAAGCCACAACCGCTCATGGAACTGCGGCGCCGAGGGGCCAACGGATGATCCGGAAGTAAGCCGTCTGCGCGGCCGTCAGAAAAGAAATTTTCTGGCAACATTGCTGCTTTCCCAGGGCGTGCCCATGCTTTTGGGGGGCGATGAAATGGGGCGCACCCAGGAGGGCAACAACAACGCTTACTGTCAGGACAATGAGATTTCCTGGTACGATTGGGAAAAAGCTGAAGAAGATCTTTTGTTATTTTGTCAAAAACTTATCCAATACCGGAAAGATCATCCTGTCTTTAGCCGCCGTGGATGGTTTCATGGCCGGGCAATTCACGGAAGCGAGGTTAAAGATATCGCGTGGTTCACCATGGAAGGAGACCAGATGGCCGAAGAAGACTGGGGACAGGGATTTGCAAAGTCCCTTGGGGTTTTCCTGAATGGTGCCACCATTCCGAACCCCAATCCGCGAAGCGAGCCGGTGACTGATGATGACTTTTATATGATTTTCAATGCACACAATGAACCATTGGATTTTATCCTTCCCGGTGCTAACTGGGGAGAGAACTGGTTCAAGGAAATGGATACCGAAAGCGGATGGCTGGAAGATGAAACATTATTAAAGGCAGGCGATCAAATCAAGGTGGAGGCCCGTTGCCTGGTGGTGCTGCGGCATGTATCCCGAAGCTGAGGTGACCGGTAAAAAATAACTTGAGTGTAACCTGTTTCAGACCGGAGTGCGAAAGTTGTACTTTCGCCAGACCGGCTGCAATCCGGTTCACCACAAACAAGAATGAGTCAGGGTAGAAACGGGTTACTATTTGCGGGTTATACCGGATTTTGGTGGGTGATTTAGTTTATAGAATATCAACAATGGAAAGCTGTAGGGGCGGGTTCCAAACCCGTTCTCGTTTCAAATTCCTCGAGTGTTGCATTGTGCCCTATATATTAAGTTGCCTCAAACGTCATTTAATTCATGTAACCAGAGAATAATTTTATACCCTGGTTTCCACGCAAAGCATGGCAACGGGAAAAAAATGCAAAAGCACAGCTTTTGCACTCCTTCAACAAGTTACCCCCAAATCCGGTATAACCCGCAAATTTTCCAGTTTCGTACTTCGTTAACCGTTCAACATTCGGCGCTGCAGCAAGGATTGCATGTCGCGACGGCCATCAACTATCAATAGAACGTACACGTTATTGCCCATGATTCGGTAAATGATGCGGTAAGGCTTGAAAAAGATCTCTCTGTATTCGCGAATCCCCAGCACAAGTAACTCTTTTGGATAGGCACCTCGCTCTGGGAATTCGGAAAGGCTGGAGAATACTTTTTCGATCTGCTCCAAAACGTAATCCGCTTTTTGAGGCGAATCGTGGAAAGCAATATAATCATAAATCTCGTCAAGATCCCGTGCCGCATCATGGGTCAAAAAAACTGCGAACACCATCACCGAGACTCCCGTCGTTTACGCAGTTGCCTTATCACATCCTCAGCGGGCAGAACCTTACCTTCCTCAATTTGTCGCAACCCGAGCGCCAGTATTTTTAAGAAAGCCATAGTTTCCTGAGTCTGCTCGTAGCTCTCGATATCTTGTATGACTACTTTGGCTTCGCCATTCTGGGTAATGATTAATGGCTTGCGATGTTCGCCTAATTTCCTGACAATTTCTGCAGCATGGGCCTTAAGGTAGCTGATAGGCTTGATCTGGTTCGATAATTTCATGATGAACCTCCATTTCTTTGAGTATGACTGAATATAGTCCATAAACAGGTCAATTGTCAATATTGAAGGAGGTTTGTCCATCGCTATGTAAGCGAAAGTGGTACTTTCGCCAGGTCGGCTGCAATCCGGTTCACCACAAACAAGAATGAGTCAGGGTAGAAACGGGTTACTATTTGCGGGTTATACCGGATTTTGGGGGGTGATTTAGTTTATAGAATATCAACAATGGAAAGCTGTAGGGGCGGGTTCCAAACCCGCCCTCGTTCCAAATTCCTCGAGTGTTGCATTGTTGCCCTATATATTAAGTTGCCTCAAACGTCATTTAATTCATGTAACCAGAGAATGATTTTTATATCCTGGTTTCCACGCAAAGCATGGCAACGGGAAAAAAATGCAAAAGCACAGCTTTTGCACTCCTTCAACAAGTTACCCCCAAATCCGGTATAACCAGAATAAAGCTTATCGGTATGCGTATCTCAGCCGTGCGAATGAATTCGCACCTACAGATTATTTGTATCTTTTTAGAAAAAAACCTGGTAATCCTCCCAGGCAACCCCGAGTCATCCGTTTAAAGAATTCAGTTTCAATATCAACGGACGATCTTCAATGTTGTTTCCGCTTAAGACATTTGGGCTGGCAATTCTATAACACTCTTTTCCAGGAACCGCGGCCAACCATTTTTCCCTGAGTGATTTTACAACCTGAAAGGCCGTGGATTTGACATCCACGATACTTCTTTCAAGTACCAGCTCAAGTTTTCCTTTACGCTCTTCCAGGTGCATCATGGGTGCAATGGGAACGCCCATGGGTTCCCAGCGGTCAAAACCGTGTTCGAGATTACGAATAGTGGCCATCTGCCCTGTGGCCCCGTTGGCGATCAGACTGAAAACCGTAAGCCCTAAATTATAGGTGTATGTACAGTCAAACCACGTAGGGTCGCTTCCTCTTCCATCATAACCATAAAAATGGGTTTGAGTCTTGAATTTTGGCACAGATTTTTCAAAAACTTTTTTTAAGGGCTCTGGAACATTTTTATTTTCTTGCAACATACCCTCATTTTCTAAAACCTGTTTCAGGGTTTTTCTTGATATGATTTCGGGTTTAATCATCAGAAATTCCGATTGACCATAATTATTAAAAAGCAGCGGACCGTATATATCCGGGTCAGCTCCACTTTTGCTCATGGTTTTCTTATACCAGCTTTCGGCAATTCCTATCTTGTATCTTCCCTCATCTCTTAAAATTACAAGATAGTTTTTCACCAGCTCCATTAACACCTTTTCGGTGGGAACCTGGGAAAATTGGAAATTGCCGTGAGCATCCCGCTCGGTAAGCAATCCTTCCTGAAAAAAAGCCGGGATATCATTGAACAAATCGTCATCACGGGTGTTCCATACCGAAAAATCCGATTTTTCCCGGGACATCCTTGCCAGTCTTCGAAGGTAATCCAGTTTATCTTCAAGTAAAGGGAATTCCTCATGAAAGGGGATATCATAGATTCTGTTATAATCGGCGATGATGGTATTAAGCTTAATAATAAACGTCTGGATCTCATTGATAAATTCTAAAACGCCTTCCGGAATGACCAGAACACCGTAATTTTTACCCACTGCGGCACGGCGGACAATGGCATCACACAATACCCTTGACAGATGACGAAGGGTCATCCCAAAAGCCGTGTAATCTACCGTATTTTCTTTTTCTGCTTTTTCAATTCGCCTATGATCTATATAATCGGCAAGGTCTTCGCCGATCAGGGTGATATTCGGATGGCATTGCAAAGCCGTTTCCAGTGCCAGGTGACTTGCCACCCTCCCCATGACTTTGCATACATGCCAATATTTTACATCTGAACTGCAATCGGTGGCCAGATTGCTGATTGATTTGGCAAAAGCATGAGCGGCGGAATGAAATCCAAATGAAATGGCACATAACACATTTGCCTGGCTGTCTCTGACCTGAATATCCCCATCGATGGTTTTTGGCACTCCAATAATCTGAACCTTTTTGTGGTACATTTCCTGGGCCAGAAATGCCGCGTTGGTGTTGGAGTCATCGCCTCCAACCACCACCAGAGCATCCATCTGAAGCGATGTCAAGGTTTGGGAGGACAAGGCCATTTTTTCCTGTGTATCAATTTTGGTTCTGCCGGTTTTGATCATGCTGAACCCACCCAAATTTCTGTGGCTGTCAACAAGGTCCTGGGTCAACTCGATGGTTTCATTTTCAATGATTCCGTCAGGCCCCATAAGAAATCCAAAAACACTTGATTCGGGATTCGCCCTTTTGGCAGCATCAAAAAGTCCTGCAATAACATTATGCCCACCAGGTGCAGGACCGCCGGAAAAAACGATTCCAATATTGCGCTTGCGGGTGTAATTATTTTTCCTTTCCAGGTCGCCAAAATCCGTGCCCCTGATAATCTGCACTTTATTGTTGATTATGTCAGGCAACTGCTTTCTTGCTTCAGGATGAATTTTAAATTCAAAATGATCCGTTTCCTCAAGAAACGTGCATGGGCTTTCAAAAACGTCACACCGTTGGGGAATAAAAGATTTTCTACTGATGACTTCCGTACTGATGTCCGAAATGGCTTCACTTATAATGGGCATTTTTAATATATCTTGTGTTTCCAAATTTTTACGGACCTCCATGGCAATCCTCCGTTTAAATCAAAGTTTTTTGTTCTTTAATTTTTTGGTTGTTATTTTTGCTTATTATCCTTGCCTTATTCATAGATGTCAATATGAGTGTAACCTGTTTGTGGAAAAAGGCTTGTGCGCTCAATTGCAGGTGCGAATTCAGCCGCACAGCGTAAACCCGCTTCTGGTTAACACATTTGTTTTTCAGGTGACCGGCTTGCAGCCGGTATGGCGAAAGTACAACTTTCGCACTCCAGCCTCACGGGTTTAAAGAGGCTTTACGCGCGCTGAAGTTGCAAAACATACCATACTCAGCCTATGGCAGCGGCCTGGGTATTAAAACCCTCTTTCTGCCGTGCCGCAATAAAGTTCTTGACGTCGTCTGATTATTGTACTAAGAATTTTTTTTGCTATATAGACACTTAATTATTATACCATCGGCTCTCAATACCACGGTCCGGGGGTTTTTATTCGATCCTCTCTGTTGTTGCAGTGCAATATTTTCAGAGATATAGCATGAACTAAAATGAAGGATTGATTTTCTGTTTATTGACTATTTTTTATTTTAAGGAGTGATTTATGCAAAAGCAGTGGGTGTATTTATTTGACGAAGTGGATAAGGCCGAGAAATATGCAGGAGGCGTTTGGGAAAAAGTTCGGGCCCTCCTGGGTGGAAAAGGTGCCAACCTTGCCGAAATGACGAGAATCGGTGTTCCGGTACCTCCGGGTTTTACAGTGACGACCGAAGCGTGCAACGAATACCTCAATTCCGGGGGAGGTTTTCCAAACGGAATGTGGGAAGAAGAACTTCAGGCGCTGCGTAAAATCGAGGAAACCACCGGCAAAAAATTCGGGGATCCTGAAAATCCGCTGCTTGTTTCTTGCCGCTCCGGAGCCAAGTTTTCGATGCCCGGGATGATGGATACGGTTTTAAATATCGGGCTGAATCAGGATACCCTTAAGGGTATGATCAAGCTTACAGGCGATCCACGGTTTGTATATGACTCCTATCGTCGTTTGGTTCAAATGTTCGGTGCTGTGGTAATGGGAATCGAGGATGATGATTTTGAAAATATAATTACCGAGGCCCGCCGCAATGCCGGAGTTGAAACAGATGCCGAGTTGAAAGTCGAAGATTGGAAGAAGATTGTAGAAAAATTTAAGGCCATATATCGTCATAAAACAGGACATGATTTTCCTGAAAATCCCTATGATCAGTTAAAAATGGCCACTGAAGCCGTATTTAAAAGCTGGAACGGAAAACGGGCCAGAGATTATCGCAATGCTTCCAATATTCCTCATGATATGGGAACAGCGGTCAACATAGTTACCATGGTATTCGGCAACATGGGAAATGACAGTGCCACAGGTGTTGCCATGACACGGGATGGCTCCACCGGAGAAAATGTTATTGAGGGCGATTATCTGACCAACGCTCAGGGTGAAGATGTCGTCGCGGGTATTAGACTCACTAAAGACATAAACATGTTAAAAGATGAAATGCCCGAAGTTCACAAGGAATTCGAAACAATTTCCAAGCGTCTTGAAAAGCATTATCGGGAAATGCAAGATGTGGAGTTTACCATCGAAAAGGGGAAACTCTGGATGCTTCAAACCCGCGATGGCAAGCGGACCGCCAGGGCGGCTGTTCGGATTGCCGTGGAAATGTGTGAAGAGGGCATCATCAGCAAAAAAGAAGCCCTGATGCGGGTCACTGCCGAGCAGGTGGATTTTTTTCTTCACCCGCAGTTTGACCGGGAGGCTGTTGAGGAAGCAAAAACGACAGGCAAGCTGATAGCCTCGGGTTTGAATGTTTCTCCCGGGGCAGCTTATGGCCTGGTGGCATTGGATGCCGATCTGGCCGAATCCTGGGCGAAAGAAGGGAAAGATGTCATCATGGTGCGACCGGAAACCAGGCCGGACGATGTTCATGGTATGCTTGCATCCAACGGAATTTTAACCAGCCGGGGGGGACGGACCAGCCATGCTGCGCTGGTGGCCAGGCAGTTCGGCAAACCAGCGGTGGTGGGTGTTTCGGCACTTACCATCGATATGGGAAAGCGCCGGATGCTTGTCAATGATGAAACAATTCATGAAGGCGATCCGATTTCTATCTCAGGAAATACAGGAGATGTTTATCTAGGAAGGTTAAAAACAGTCGTACCCGATTTTAATGATCCCTGGCTGATGAAACTGCTTACCTGGGCTGATGAGTTTCGAAAACTTGGGGTATGGTGCAATGCGGATTATCCAAAGGATGCCACGCGTGCACGGGAATACGGAGCAGAAGGCATTGGCCTGTGCCGCACTGAGCATATGTTTCTTGAAACCGAAAGACTTCCTTTTGTTCGCAAAATGATCATGACCGATCTTCCTGTAGAGCGCCGTGAAGCTTTGGATGCCCTGCTTCCCTTTCAAAGAGATGATTTTATGGGGCTTTTCAGAGCCATGGACGGGCTGCCGGTTATCATCAGACTTATCGACCCGCCGCTTCATGAGTTTTTACCCAGCCACATTCAACTCATGCGAGAACTGGCTGATTTCAAAATTCGTCTTAAACATGCGGCCAATCTTATGGAAATCGATGATATTCTTCAGAAAATAAGAATCAATGAAAGGCTTTTAAAACGAGTGGAGAGTCTTCGGGAAGAAAACCCCATGCTGGGTCTTCGCGGGGTGCGCCTGGGCATACACATTCCAGAATTGACCTCTATGCAGGTAAAGGCCGTATTTGAAGCTGCATGCAAGGTGAGCAAAGAAGGTGTCGATGTTCATCCTGAGATTATGATTCCACTGACCAGCCACGTAAACGAGCTTATAAGGCAGCGGCAGGTACTTGAGGAAGAGGCCAAGGCGGTTATGGAAGAACAAGGAGTCGTTATTGATTACAAGTTCGGCACCATGATTGAAATCCCCCGAGCTGCTTTGACCGCCGATGAAATGGCAGAACATGCAGCATTCATATCTTTTGGAACAAACGATCTTACCCAGACCACATTCGGCATCTCCCGCGATGATGCTGAAACAGGGTTTCTTATTGAATACATGGAGACAGGCATTTTAGAGGAAAATCCCTTCGCCGTTATCGATGAAAACGGTGTGGGTCAGCTGATGACCATTGCCGTCGAAAAAGGACGGTCGGTTCGCCCGAATCTTGAAATCGGTATCTGTGGTGAACACGGTGGGAACCCAAAATCAATCGATTTTTGCCATCGCCTTGGTTTAAACTATGTTTCATGTTCACCATTTCGTGTTCCTGTTGCACGATTATCCGCAGCGCATGCGGCCATAATTAACAATTAAAAATAATAAATACAACAAAACCTCCAAGTTTTTATATTGATGCGCGTACTATATTTGTGTTAGAAACTCGGGTGACTGGCAATAAATAATTGTCAGTCACCTTAAGGCAAGAAACTTCATCTCCATAATGCTGTTAAAAACATTGTTCTAAACAACAAAAAAAGAAACGGACGTGAGTCAAAGCGCCAATAAACGGCTCAAGCACAGACCCAAATCCGACCACCGGAATCCGGATCAGGAAAGGGTTGTTGAATTTTTCCTCAATCTCTACAAAATCCAGATACAAGCTCCTCATGATGCACGTAAGGTTTTCAAATTAAAAGAACAGCGTCGAGGTGCTGAATATACTTATGAACTCCGAATAAACCGCTATGGCAGATGGTTGTCAAGGCCGATGGGGATCTTACCCATCGGAGAGGAAACCGGTAAAAAGAGCACTTGTTTCAAGGTTATTTACGACGATGTTTTAGTGGTAAAGATTCCACGAACTCCCATCCACGACTTCGAAAAATATATTGAAGTCATTGGCAATGAAAGAAAAATCACCAATACACTTCATCCGGACATTAAATGCATTGTCCCGGCTGTATCATCCTTTTTAAAAAAAATTCCCTCCTTTTTTGAAGGAATGCACTGGGTGCCTGAAGAGGTCGAAAATAAATGTATTGAGCGGCTCAAACAATTTCCGAGGTTTCAGGACTATTTAAAAATAGAGGGAAAATTCGTTTTTTTTATGGATATTTCCCAATATTCTTTTCTGGCTCAAATTCTCGACAATATTTTCAACTCAGGCCAAAAAATAAAACATGAAATTGTAAAACATCCTGATTTTTTGCTAAAATTTCAAAAATTCGAAGAAAGATACGGGATTGACAATGCATCGGTATGGCTTCAGATGAATAACATTTTTCAAAAATATCAGATTGAAATCGATTCTGTTCTGAAAACTCACAGACTTGATACAGAGGTTTACAATTATAGACGAAGACAGTGGTTTTTGACATATCTGGCGGAACAAGAGTTAGTTGCAGATGATTGTTTAATCTCTGATGATTTTTTTTTCGATCTTAATCAAACTCTTGCAAAATTAAGATCATTGCATGGAACTGTTTTTCGTGATTATAGAAATACCGTGGAGGCGTATATAAAAAAAGAGGCGTTCAAACAGGCCCACCTGCAGATTTGTGAATTAGTGGCGGCTGTATTGAAACTTCTTACCCTATTGCGAGAAAAAAAGGTGAGTGTCAGAGACCTGAAACCGGACAATATTTTTTTAACCGTTAATTCTCCGGATATTTCAACTGCATTTGCACCAAAGCAAAAAGTGCACTTAGGTCTTATTGATCTTGAAACATCTGTCAGCATACATGTAACAAAGCTAAAAAAACTCGAACAACCACTTCCCGGGGGCACACCCTCTTATGCAACACCCTCCAATTTTGTTCAAAACATTGTGCTCGAAAAACTATTTAAAGATGTTCCCAGGATTTTTCATCTTCAGGACTGGCATGCCTGTATATCCATGATCTATTTCACGATTACCGGGGAAGTTCTTTTCAGCCGTACGAAAAATCTTTTATATAATTTTGTCAATGTCGTTCAAAATATGCAGGGAGATACCACAGCCGTTTTATCTTTGTTTAAAGAACAAAATCGGCTTTTCTGGAAGTCGGCCCAAATTGAATTTGGTGCAAAAATTGGCAAAAAGCAAGAGTTGCTCAGTGCCATTGAAGTAGCTGTTCCTAATGGGGCATCCACTATGTTTTATGATGAAGCTATTGAATTAAAAAACGCCTTGGATTTGAGAATTAAACGTGTTTTGAATTCTCAAAAAATTTTCACCACCCACAGAAGTATTGGGAATCTTTTGGATGTACCACCTGAAATGCTTTGTCACCTCCGTGAAAAATACCGAAAGGCCAATCTGGCAGGAAAATGTTCATCAAGAGTTTATAAAGATATCGTGATTTTATTGGAAAAACTCGAGGATCTAAAAACGCTTTCTGCCAGGCTGGAAAAATGGATAGGCCATTTTAAAGGCCAACCTTTGACAATCCGCGCAGATATTCTCCTTGAATTTATGTTCAGTGTTGTTAGTGACGCCATGGCCTTAAAACCGCTCAACGCGCATCGAGACCATTAAATTCGAGCTATCCGGCTCGATTTCTTAGAGAAGGCAAGCCATATGAGTTCGTCGCCCTACGAAATATTTTATGAATTCAGGTTTAAAGACAGTATAAGAAAACATTTTAAAATCTCACTTGACCCCCAAAGCATTTCCATTATTGCGCCGGATTCGGTCAGAAAAAGTGATTGGATGCGATTGGAAAATCAGCAGTGCGAATGTTGTCCGCTTATCAGCAAGACCCATCCTTATTGCCCTGTGGCAATCAACATCGGTGAAATTGCTGAAGAATTTAAGAATATGGTTTCTTATGAAAAATGTCTGGTTTTGTGTACGACCAAAGAGAGGACTTATCTCAAAAATACCACTCTTATGGAGGGACTGGCGTCAATTTTTGGTGTGATTATCGCCATCAGTGAGTGCCCGGTCATGAAATTTTTCAAACCTATGGCCCGGTTTCATCTTCCATTTTCCACTACAACAGAAACCATATTTCGTGTAACATCCATTTACATGCTTCGCCAATATTTTAATCGCAAAAAGAATCTTTCACAGGACATGGATCTGGAACTTTTGGATGATCATTATCAGAAAGTGAGGATGCTCAACCGAGGCCTTATTTCCCGCATAAATACCGTTGTTGTCAATGATGCCGATAAAAATGCCATCAATATTTTATTTTCCATCTCACAAATTCTTTCGCGGGAAATTAACTACAATCTCAGTTCGGTAGAGTACCTTTTCGATTTATATGAATAATCTACTGCCTTAGGGAGGTGTTCACATGACTAACGAACCCGTTGTAATTATCACGGGAGCGTCCAGGGGAATCGGTGCCTGGGTAGCAAGGTGGCTCAACGAGGTAAACGCAAGGCTGACACTCGTTGCCAGAGCTTCAAAAGATCTTGAAAATATTGGAAGAGAAATAGAGGCCAATAAAGGCAATGTTTTAATTGTCCCGGCAGATGTTGCTGATTCGAGCGCCTGTTTGAATGTTGTGGAAAAAACCCTGAAAAAATTCGGCCGAATCGATGCTTTGGTCAATAATGCCGGTATACTTGAGCCTGTTTCTCATATTGCCGACTGCAAACCGGAGCAATTCCGACATAACATACTGGTTAATCTTCTGGGTCCTTTTTATTTGACTCAGGGGTCAATTTCCGCTCTCAGAAAATCACAAGGCCGTGTAATCAATGTCAGCAGCGGAGCGGCAACCAAACCCATCGCTGCATGGAGCGCTTATTGCACTGCAAAAGCGGGTTTAACACATTTTACCCGTGTTTTGGCTCAGGATGAACCACAGATAACAGCGGTTTCTATCAGACCCGGAGTGGTAGATACCCATATGCAAGAACTTATTCGTCAAAAAGGGCCGGAAATCATGCCCCCCGATCTTGCCAACTATTTTATTAATCTGAAAAAGGAGGGTAAACTCGAACCCCCATGGGTTCCGGCACGGACTATTGCATGGCTGGCCCTGAAAGCACCCCTGGAAATAAGCGGAGAGTTTCTCGACTATGATGATCCCAGATTTTTCAAGCAGGCAAATGATTTTCTGGGAGCACAACCCCCTATCTAATGCCTGTCCGAAAACTTTTCTCCCTCCGGGAGAGGTTGGGGAGGAAAAGGTTACCTCCTGATATCATTCACCCCCACCCCGCCCCTCCCCCAAAGGGAGAGGGAAAAACAGAGTTTTCAGACAGGCACTATCTAAACATTAAACCGGATGGTAATAATATCACCGTCTTCGACCACATAGGTTTTACCTTCGAGTCTTACAGTACCTCGTTTTCGCGCTTCGGCAAAAGAACCGGCTGCTATGAATTCATCAAATGACAGCACCTCTGCTCTAATAAACCCCTTTTTCAAATCTGTGTGGATGACTTCAGCGGCATCAATGGCCTGAGTTCCTTTTTTTATGGTCCATGCCCGAACTTCGTCATCTCCCACAGTAAAAAAGGAAATGAGCCCCATCAGCGCATAAGATTTGCTGATAACCCTGTCTTTTGCCGATGAAGCGATCTTAAATTCGGAGAGAAAATCCGCAGCTTCCTCAGGGGACATTTGAGCCAATTCCTGCTCCAGTTTCGCCCGAATAACCATACAATCTTCACTGCCTGAAAGTCCTTTTATATGAGGAATTTTTTCATCATCATCCTCATTGTTAAACAGCACCAGCATCGGTTTTGCCGAAAGAAAAGCAAATCCACGCAGCAGCGGTGAATTTGCAATATGGGGAAAGTTTCTCAATGGGAATCCATCATTTAAATTCTTGCAGCACTCGGTCAACAAAGCGAGTTCTTCGAGGGATCCTTTCCTGCCCTTTTTGCTTTCGGCCGTCAGCCGATCAAGACGTTTTTCGGCGACCACCAAATCTGAAATGATTAACTCCTGCTCCAAATTGCGAAAATGATCATAAGGGTCCGGGCCTTTCAAACCATAGACTTTAAAATTTCTGATGACATGAATCAGTGCATCACTTTCTCTCACGGCATTCAAAAAATCCTGTTTTCCCGGCAGTAAATATTCCACCTGCGCATAAATGGTTTTTTTGGGTTTAAAAATCCGGCTCAGCACACCTACCCGCTTGTCAGGCACATGACTGGTGGAAATTCGGGTTCCTTCCTTTTTTCCAATATGAGTAACTCTTTGGGTCAAAGCCTCAAAAACAGTGGTTTTACCGGAACCCGGAAGACCGATTATACCGAGTTTCATATTTTTGTTTTCCTCCTATTTGTTCAGGGAAACTTCAGTTGCGAGGTTTCAAAAATGCTTGGTTCATAAATAAAGGCCTTGGTTTTGCGCTCCTGAAATCCAAAACGCAGCATCCGCGGCCAAACTTTTTGCATCCATTATACCCTGAAACCAAATACGTCAACCCGCATTGCTTCCTCTCAGCAATTCTAATTTTGCAGCACAAATCAAAATTCGTTCCCAAACAGGACCGAACATTGAACCTGGAGTACGAAAGTTGTACTTTCGCCAGACCGGCTGCAAGCCGGTGCACCTAAAAAACAGGTATGTACGAATGTTGGTTTACATGTAGGTGCGAATTCATTCGCACAAAGGCGCATATACAAACAAATGCGCAAAAAATAAACCCCACCGGTACATTGACATCAATCTGAGGGACTGTTTTTAAGAATGTTTGGAAAGTCGAGTTGATCAACAGTAAAGGGAAAAGATGAACGCAAAAGTTTTCCCCTTTGGAAAAGAGGAAAAAGGGGGGAACTTGAGGCTTTTTTAAATCCCCCTAAATCCCCCTTTTCCAAAGGGGGACTTGCTGTACCATCCCTTGGGTTATCGCCTATGCCCCACCCGTATGCGAAACACCGCATTGCGAATAAATTCGCACCTACATGTTTGCATCGGGTGAAAATAAACATTGACACTTTCCCTTTGATATTAAATAATGAGTTGTTAATATGAGGGATATGGCAAAAAATATTATAGCTTTCCAGAAAATGTTTTTGGCGGCGTTATCGGTCGGAGATATACGAAAAAGTATAATCTCCTTCCTCTAGCCTTGAAAATCATTTTCTGAAAAGCTATAGTATATTCACACACCTGCGCTTATGACCGTGCGGGTTTTTTTGTGGGCGATGGAAATTGAAAATCAAGTCGGGGATATCGGAAAATAAAAACTGGCTGTTAGCCATTTTAAGTGGTTTTCTTTTAACGCTCGCATTTCCGAAAGCGGGGTTTTGGCCGGTGGGGTGGATTGCACTGGTACCTCTTCTGGCCGCCGTTAAGGGCCTTTCTTTTGGAAAGGCTTTCCGAACAGGCTTTCTGGCAGGATTGGTCCATTATCTTTCCCTTTTGTATTGGCTGGTGTATACCATGCAAACTTACGGGGGGCTTCCTGTATACCTGTCCGTGCCGGTGCTTTTTTTGCTCTCGGCCTACATGGCTTTATATGTCGGATTGTTTTCGGCATTCATCAGTCACCTGAAAACTTCCGAATATAAAACATATCTGCTGGCAATCCCTGTGCTTTGGGTCTTTCTGGAATATCTTCGCGGGTTTTTGTTTACAGGATTTCCCTGGTCATTTCTGGGATACTCTCAGTTCAAACAATTGAATATCATCCAAGTTTCGGATATATTCGGGGTATATGCCATAAGCTTTTTATTGGTCCTTTCCAGCGGGGTAATTTTTTTAACAATAGACAACACTTTCAGCCGGAAATTGAAAAAGCAGACATATCGCCACACCAATAGCATCATAGGGGTAATTATATTGATTTTCCTGCTGACAGCCACCCTGTCTTACGGAAAATGGCGTATATCGAGTATCCAGGAAAGTATTTCCAAGGGGCCTTTTCGACAAATAGCGGTTGTTCAGGGAAACATTGATCAGGCCATTAAATGGGACCCGTCGTTTCAGGTGGAGACAACTGAAAAATACCTTCGATTATCACTTTCAGCCAAAAAACACGAGCCGGATCTGGTGGTATGGCCCGAAACCGCCACCCCCTTTTATTTTCTTTCGGATACAGTACTTTCGCAAAAGGTTATAAAAACAGTATTTGAAATGGATACGGATTTTTTGATCGGAAGCCCATCATTTAAGATCGGTGAAGATACAATTGAATATTATAACAGTGCCTATTTGATTGATGCCGGGTCAAAAGTCATTGACAGATATGATAAGGTCCATCTGGTGCCTTTTGGAGAATATGTACCTTTTAAAAAATGGCTTCCGTTTCTTGGCAAGATGGTTGAACATGTAGGCGATTTCAAGCCCGGAACGGCAGGTGATACACTTTCATGGAAAGAGCGAACGCTGGGGATACAAATTTGTTTTGAAATTATATATCCGGGTCTTTCGAGGGCCATGGTTCAAAATGGTGCGGATTTTCTCATCAACATCACAAACGATGCCTGGTTTGAAAAGACATCCGCACCCTACCAGCATTTTTCCATGACCATTTTCAGGGCGATCGAAAACCGAAGATCCTTGGTACGTGCAGCCAATACCGGCATCAGTGGCTTTGTGGATCCTGTGGGAAATATAATGGAACAAACCGAACTTTTTCATGACGCCGTTTTAAGCCGGGATGTTCCAATTTATGATGAGTTAAGTATTTATACCCGTTTCGGAGACTTTTTCGCTGTCATATGCAGTTTGATCTCCGTTTTTTTAATCGGTTTGCGTTTTACTGAATCAAACTTTTGGAAGAAAAAAAAATATAAAATAAATAAGGAGAAAACAAAATGATAGATGAACTTGAACAGTCCATTATTGAATTAAATCGCAAATTACAACAATTGAAAGGCTATCTTTGACCTTGCTGCTAAACAAAAACGATTGGCGGAGATTGAATCGATTATATCCAAAGACACCTTTTGGGACGATCCTGAAGCGACAAAGCCTATTTTAAAAGAACGCTCTTTTATTTCAAACCGGATCGAAAAATTCGCATCCCTTGAAAAAGACCTGGAAGACAGTCAGATACTTTTAGAGCTTGGAAAAGAAGAATCCGACCAGCAAAGCATCAGTGAAGTTGCACAAGAGATCAAAGATCTTGAAAAAAGGATCAACAAGTTATCCCTTGAGCTTATGCTGGGTGGTCCCGATGATCCAAACAATGCTATTGTTTCCATAAATGCAGGTGCCGGGGGAACCGAGGCTCAGGACTGGGCGGAAATGCTGTTCAGAATGTATTTAAGGTATTCGGAGCAAAAGGGATTTAAAACGGAAATTGTTGACTATCAGCCCGGAGATGAGGCAGGCATAAAAAGCGTAACCTTTACAGCCGGAGGAGAATATGCTTACGGCTTTTTAAAAACAGAGACCGGTGTTCACCGGCTTGTAAGGATTTCTCCTTTCAACGCAGGAGGAAAGCGACACACTTCTTTTGCATCCGTCTTTGTTTATCCCGAACTGGATAGTGAAATCGTCATAGAAATCGAGGAAAAGGATATACGCATCGACGTTTTCAGGGCCAGCGGCGCAGGCGGGCAGCATGTCAACAAAACCAGCAGTGCCGTAAGAATTACTCACCTTCCCACAGGTATTGTTGTTCAATGCCAGCAGGAAAAATCACAGCATCGAAACAAAGATATGGCAATGAAAGTCCTGAAATCGCGCCTGCACCAGCGGGAAAAACAAATACAGGATGAAAAAATGCAGCATATCCATGACGGCAAAGATGAAATTGCATGGGGAAGCCAGATCCGTTCATACATACTTCATCCATACCAGTTGGTTAAAGATCACCGGATCGATCTGGATATTGGAAATGTTAATGCCGT
>SKZT01000321.1 GCA_007127235.1 Desulfobacteraceae bacterium | reverse complement strand
TTTCTGCAGCATTCCCATGACAAAATTTAAATCAAGTCCACACTTTGCAACCATTCCGCTGCAGCATTGCGCGGTGATTTTCGTTCCACATCCACCTGGTAATTCAAAAGAGTCATGGTCTCGGTATCCAGCTTTTCACCCAGCTGAATAAAAATGGCTTCCAGCTCCGGATATTGTTCGGCAATTTCTCTATGCACAACTGGCGCAGGATTATAAACCGGGAAGAAATTTTTGTCATCTTCCAGCACCACCAGGTCAAAACCTTTGATCCTGCCATCGGTGGCAAACCCCATGGCCACATCCAGTTGACCATCCCGCAACCCTTGATACAATAATCCCGGGGCCATTTTTCTGATTTGCCGGTCAGGAAACTCAAATCCGTAGGTTTCCTGCAAGGGCTTGTAGCCGTCCGGGCGTGCATAAAATTCTTCATTGGTTCCAAATGCGATGGCATCAGGATTGGCTTTGACATAGGCCGACAAATCCGAAAGGGTTGTAATTCCGAGTCTCTCAGCTTCTTCACGCTGCATCAACAAACAGTAGGTGTTGTTAAAAGACATGTAAGGCAGCCAGACCATATCATTTTTTTCAAGGTCCTCCGCTTTTACGGTTTCATAACATTGCTGCGGATCCGTGATGGGTGTGTCATGATTAAGGATGGTGAGCAAAGCGGTGCCGGTATATTCCATGTATATATCAATCTGCCGGTTTTCAAGGGCATTTCGGGCCACCAGTGTGCCTCCGAGCCCGGTGCTGTCCCGGCATGAGAAACCATGATTTTCCAGCAATTCAATCATAATGTATCCAAGGATACGCTGCTCGGTAAAATTCTTTGACCCCACCACCAGGTGTCCTTCCTCTGCCGTGCCACATGATTTTAAAGAAAAAGCGGCCAGCAGCATACACAAAGCGACAGCCAATAGTTTCATCTTGTTATGCATCATTTTCTCCTTTCTTTCTGCTATTAAGGTTCCCGGCACCTGAAATTATCAATGATAGACCAGACCCGGACTTACAATCCATTTTTCGACCCTTCCAAATGCCCAATTCATAAAAATGGCCAGACAGGCTGTTGGAATGGCACCGGCCAGCATATAAGCCGGGTCCACCATGGCAATGCCTGTAAATATTAAATCACCCAGGCCACCGCCGCCCACCAGAAAACTCATGGCGGCAGTTCCTACATTGATAACCGTTGAAGTCCGAATGCCTGTTAAAATAATGTACATGGCATTGGGCAACTCCACTTTGAATAAAAGTTGACGCGAATTCATGCCCATGCCGCGACCGGCATCCAGAATGACCGGATCGACACCCGCGAGGCCTGCCACTGAATTGCGTATGATGGGCAGTAAGCCATAAATGACCAGTGCAAATATAGCGGTATTGGGGCCAATACCGATATAGGTCATGGAAAGGGCGATCACTGCCAGGGAAGGTACCGTTTGAGAGATGCCCAGAATATTGAGTATCCCGTCACGATAGCGACGCATAAATCCCCTGGTCAACAAAATGCCCGTGGGCACACCAATACTGATGGCAATTGCACTGGAAACCCCCACGAGATAAATATGCTCCAGAAGCAGTTTCCAGATTTCGCCGGGGTTATTTCTAACAAAATCAAAAAAACCCATCTGCTGAACAAAAGCGCCACCGGCAAAAGCCACCGCAATGCCGATCCACATCCACATTCTTTCACCAACGCCTGCGGGTTTAACTTCATCAATCATGATGAGATGCTCCCCTGCTGAGTGATTTTACCCCACACCCCGCCGCGCTCATCATAAGTATCTCCCACAACTGAAAGCAAGGTACGGGTATTTAAAACCCCTTTCAACCTGCTATCATCATCGACAGCCACCACAATGCCGATATCATAAGACAGCATCTTGCTCAAAGCTTCCTTGAGGTTTTGTTCCGGTTTGACGGTGATGGTCATGGGTTTAACCAGGTCTCTTACTTTACCGAGATGGTCTTTGAGTTCATAAAAGTTGACATATCCTTTTAATTTTTCATTCTGATCAGTCACCAGCAAAAAAGTAAGTTGGTTTTCCTTCATATGTTTCGCAATGACTTCAGCGTCATCATCCATGTGACAGTGCACCGGATTTTGCATCATGGCATCTTTGACCTTCAACAGATCCAGGCGCTTTAGTGCCCGGTCGGCCCCTACAAAATCTTTCACAAAACGGTTTTTGGGATGTACCAGCAGGTTTTCCGGAGTGTCATACTGTACCAGCCGGCCGGCCTCCAGCAATGCAATTTTATCTCCCATTTTAATGGCTTCATGGATATCATGTGTCACAAAAATGATGGTTTTTTTAACTTTGGCCTGAATTTTTAAAAATTCATCCTGTAAAACTTCACGGTTGATGGGATCGATAGCCCCAAATGGTTCATCCATGAGCATCACAGGCGGATCGGTGGCAAGCGCTCTAACCACACCAATTCGTTGTGCCTGCCCGCCGCTTAATTCACGAGGATAGCGAAAACGGAATATATCCGGTTCCAGGCCCGCAAGACTCAACAGTTCATCAACCCTGGCGGCGATCCGTTTTTTATCCCACTTCAATAACCTGGGTACCGTGGCAATATTGTCATAAACCGTCATGTGCGGAAATAACCCGATTTGTTGAATAGCATAGCCAATTCCGCGTCGCAGTTCAATGACATCCATTTTGGCAACATTTTGCCCTTTTATCGAAATGATGCCGGAAGTTATCGGAATCAATCGGTTGATCATGCGCATCAGCGTGGTTTTACAACAACCGGATGGCCCGATGACAACGCAGATTTCACCTTCCGGAACCTCGAAGCTGACATTGTCAATTGCGGGTTCATCAGACCCGGGATAGATCTTTGTAACTCTTTCAAAGGTAATCATGACAACCTCAATCCTTTGCTTACCAGCCGGTTTTCAATAATCCCGAAAATATAATCCACCACAATAGCCATTATTGCGACACAGATTGCCCCCACTTTGATCATGGCATCATAGGTCTGGTTGATACCCATGAAAATATAATGGCCCAGCCCTCCGGCGCCAATATAGGCGGCAATGGCGCCGATACCAATGGACATGACCACTGCTACGCGCACCCCCGCAAAGATAACGCTCAGAGCCATGGGCAATTGAACCTTCAATAACACCTGCGATCGCGTCATTCCCATCCCCACTCCCGCATCGATAATATTTTTATCCACATTTTTTAAAGCGGCATAGGTGTTGCGAATGATGGGAAGCTGCGCATAAAGTACCAAAGCTACTATGGCGGGAACACTGCCAATGCCGTGGCCGAAAACCGATAAAATGGGAATCATGATCCCGAAAAGGGCAATGGAAGGCACCGTCATGATAATGCCGGCGATATAAAGGACAATTTCAGCCGCTTTTTTGTTGAAATTTATCCAGATGCCAATTGGCACACCGGTGAAAATTGCAATTACTATGGCAATGCTGACGATATAGGCATGCTGCCCAAATAAAATCATCAGTTCCTGCCGGTTTTGAGTTATAAAATGCCAGACTTCCATGCTTTTTTCCCCTTGATGGATAAATGGAACGGCTTTTAAGATATTTCCCCTAAAAAAATTGAAATTTGATTGGGTGATCAAAACAAATGAGTTTTTATTTGTCAATAATTACTTTGGCACAAGCATACGTCAAAGCCGTAGGACCGGAGTGCGAAAGTTATACTTTCGCAGTAATGCTGGAGTGCGAAAGTTGTACTTTCGTAGTAATGCTGGAGTGCGAAAGTTGTACTTTCGCCTCACCGGCTGCAAGCCGGTGCACCTGAAAACAAATGTGTCCAGTTTGCTCTAAAACGTGGTTACTCCGGAAACCAACCACCCCAATCCCTTGTTGGTTCAGGTAACGGGTGTTTTCGAAAGTATTGGGTGGGATAGATGGTTGTTTTTTGCCTTCGGCATTTTTCCCCTCACCCCTGGCCCCTCTCCCAGAGGGAGAGGGGGAGGTTGGCGCTATATCGGACCACCAGTTTCCATCCAAACAGAAGGTGCTTCCAAGCCCCTCTCCCTCTGAAAGAGGGGGTTGGGGTGAGGGCCAATGAAAAGGTTTTTCCAAGCCCCTCTCCCTCTGGGAGAGGGGTTGGGGTGAGGGCCAATGAACCTTCCGCCACAGTTCCCGCAAAACCGATTCGTATATCTCCGACCAATAACCCCTGCCAAAAAATTTTCTGGAACTTGATTATCGAGTACAAGAAATCAACATAAATTTTTTGACAATATATGATCTTGTTATACACTAAATAATAGGAACAATTTTGTTAATCAGATGAAAGGAGGTAAAGCCATGAATAAAACAAACATGCTTTTTTTAACAATCATATTGTCATTTTTGTTGGCACTGACCTTTTCTTCTGCTGCCTGGTCGGATATGCCCTACCATGGCGAGGGACACATCATGCTGAATGCTTCTGATCTGGAGTGGGGACCCATCGATTCAATGGCGCCAGGAGCCAAAATGGCATTGATAGAAGGGGATTTATCAAAGGAAGTACCCTTTACTTTCCGCCTGAAACTGCCGGCCGACTATCAGCTGGCTCCTCATATACATCCGGCCTACGAGAGGGTCACGGTGCTTTCAGGAACCCTTCATTTCGCACATGGTGAAGAGTTTGACCGCGACAAGACCATGGCATTAGAAACAGGCGGGATTGCCATAATGCAACCGGGTGATCCCATGTTTGGCTATACGGAAGAAAAAACGGTCATTCAGCTCCACGGCACCGGTCCATGGGGCATCGAATACATCAATCCCGAAGATGATCCGCGCAATTAAGCAGATCGTCCATGTCAGCAGGGCAACCTCTCATAAACGGAGTTGCCCTGCTGAAGTTCTTATTTCTTGAAGGTCGTCAGTGATAAACAGAGCCATAATGTCATTGACTTAAGGTGACTAGTAATAAAAAGAGTGTAACCTGTTTGTGTAAAAAGGCTCGTGCTCAGTTGTAGGTGCGAATTCATTCGCATAGTGTGAACCCCGATGTTAACTAAAGGGGAGAACCATGAAATATCCTTTTTTCATAGGAACAATTTTTGCTTAAGTGAATGCCATTGGGATTTACCCGCCGATGAAGATACGGCCAACGAATGGAACCTGGTAGCCCGATATAGCGCCAACATCCCCCTCTCCCAGGGGGAGAGGGGCTTACTGATGCACTCTGAGCCGGATGATTCGATGCCGTTATCCCTGGAAGAATGGGAGGATTTACCCGCCGATGAAGATGCGGCCAACGAATGGAAACCGTTGGCCCGATATGCCGCCAACATCCCCCTCTCCCTCTGGGAGAGGGGTCAGGGGTGAGGGCAAAAATGGCGAAGGCAAAAAAACACCCATCCATCCCCCCCAATATTCTCAAAAACGCCCCCAACCTGAACCAACAGGGGATTCGGGTGGTTCGTCTCTGGAGCAACGACGTTTTAGTGCAAACTGATTCGGTTTTGCAGGCACTGTGGCAGGAGGTTCATTTGCCCTCACCCCAAGCCCCTCTCCCAGGGGGAGAGGGGCTTGGAAAATACTTTAGACTTATGCGAAAAAATTATCCAAAGATTGTGCCGGATTTTGGCCCGTATTCTGCGTTGCATTGAGGGATGCCTATCAACCAACCACCCCAAAATTCGTTATAACCAGAAAAAATGCAAAAGCACAGCTTTTGCACTCCAGCCTTACAAACAACTTATTTGCATTTCAAAAAAAGTTATCATGGTGCTGATCGGGACAGGAGAAGTTCGCCTTGCTCAGTCGCCGGAGCATGGACCCGGAAAATTGGAGCAAGGGCGGGTTTGGAACCCGCCCCTACATAATTTTTTGAAACCTCGAATGTAATACATGAAAGACTTCTTGACATTTTGCAAACCATTTGCAAAATTTATCATATTGTATCAGATCAAAAGCAGAGAATGGGAATGGAAAAACCGGTTATCGAAGTAAAAAATTTAAATTTTTCTTACAACCACCATGTTATCCTGAACAATGTAAACATGACTGTAAATGGGAGTGATTTTGTGGCTGTCATCGGACCAAACGGGGGCGGCAAAACCACCCTTCTGAAACTTATGCTTGGTTTGTTACCGCTTGAACATGGATCTGTTCGGATTTTTGGACAAAGCCCCAAAAAAGTTTCTCATAAGATCGGATATGTTCCGCAAAATGTCAACGCCAACAAAAACTTTCCTATCTCGGTTATGGATGTGGTATTGATGGGAGCTTTGAGGTCCGGCAGAAAATGGTCTTTTCCAAGCGAAGAAGACCGCGTTGAAGCCCGGGAGGCTCTTGATAAAATGGAAATGCTGGGATATGTTAACAGGCGTATCAGCCAGCTTTCCGGAGGACAACGGCAAAGGGTTTATATTGCCCGGGCTCTGGCCGGTAAACCGGAAATTCTTTTTTTGGATGAACCCACGGCCAGTGTGGATAGCCATGGACAGACCGAACTGTATGCCCTGTTAAAAGAGTTGAATAAAGAGGTAACCATTCTTGTGGTCAGTCACGACTTTATGGTTGTTTCCAGCTATGTTAAATCGGTCATCTGTGTCAATCAGTGTGTCCACCAGCACGATGCGGCGGAGATGACCAAGGAAATGTTGGACATGTCCTACCAATGTCCCGTGGAACTTGTAGCCCATGGCCTTCCACATCGGGTACTGGGGGATCATTGATGTTCTGAAAACATTTAACTCCTCTTCCGCAAGTCTAAATGTATTGTGATTTTGGCTTAAAGGTGCAAGATGAATAAAAAACAGGCAGAATTCAACAAAAACCCTGGAAGGGTGACATGTTAAAGCCGGGGGTTTCAACCCCCGGTAAAGT
>SKZT01000298.1 GCA_007127235.1 Desulfobacteraceae bacterium | reverse complement strand
TGTCTTTTGGTCCGTATTCTGCGTTGCATTAAGGGGCACAGACAATGAGTATGCACCCCTCAATGCGCCTTGAATACGGACCAAAATCCGGCGCAATCCTGGGGGAATTATTTCTTGCCACGTCCCTAAAGAAAATTACGGATGATAAAAGACAGGGGGGAGTTTTTTTATCGGATTTGGTTATATAATGTAGGTGCGAATTCATTCGCACAGAGGCGTTTGCGAAACCAGATGCGGGTGTCTTTGAATCGAATGTCTATGAAAAAAAAGAAAAAAAAAGCGGAAAGTTCAAAAGCTAATCAGAAAAAAGCTGGTCAGGAAAAAACCGGTTCTGCAAAACTTTCTGAAGAGCACGGCATTTATCCTGAGATGAAAGAAAAGCTCAAAAATCTGGAAGCTTATGAATCCAGATTGAAAAAAATTATTTCTTCATCAGAGCAATATATCGATGATGTAAACAGGCTGAAAACAAAAGTAACCCTTTTAACGGAAAAAGAAGATCTTAAAAAGGTTAAGTACCTGAGGGTCCGGAAATTTCTGCTCCTTGCCGTTATCGCTGTTACTTCGATAGCGCCTCCTTTTTTTATTCAGCTTGACGAGGCCACCACCATCCTGAACATTTACAAGCTTCTTGCAAAAATCGGATCGCTGACGGCCACCACGCTTTTTGCCTGGCAATTTATCCTGGGCTTCAGACAGGCGGCCGCCTACCTTATAACAGATTTCGTGTGGACCATCGATCTGCACAAAAAACTGGGTATATTCGCCTCGCTGCTAATTTTGCTTCATCCCGTATTTATAACCTTCTTTTACCTGGAAAAAGAAGGTATGATGCCGTTAACCCTTACCATCGGAGTTCCATTTTACGATTTTGTAATGCTCGGCCAGGTCGCCCTGATTATTATCGCTGTGCTGTTTTTTACCAGTGCTGTTTTTCGAAGATATATGCCCTTTAGTTTATGGTATGGTATACACCTTTCCAGCTATGTGCTGTTACCCATCGTTTTTATACACAGCTTTCCTATTGGCACAACGCTTCTGAACACGCCCTTGAGGTATTTCTGGATTGCAATGGCTTGCGTGCTGACCGTTTTTTATATCTATCGTGTTCTTTGCCGCCTCGTGCTGTTTTCCGCCAAATACGAGGTTGTTGACACTCATAAAGTCAGTGAGGATACCACTGAAATTAAAATGGTTCCCAGGTCAAAACCTCTGACGCCTGTAAAGAGCCAGTTCGTTTATTTCCGCCGGGGATTCTGGAAAAGTGCCCGTCCTTATACCATATCCGATTATGATGAAAATACGCATCAGCTTTCCATCACGGCAAAAGCTGGAGGAAAAACCAGCACGGCCCTGCAATCCGTTCAGCCAGGGAGAAAGACTTACCTTGACGGCCCATACGGAGTTTTCGCCGTTGGAATACTCCATTGCAAAAGGCCGGTGATCATGGTTGCGGGAGGAATTGGTATTACCCCTTTCAGGCGGGTTTTTAAAGAAGTGAGAGATATGCCTTCCAAAAAATTTTACCTTTTTTACGGCAACAAGACCGAAGATGAAATCGTCTACAAAGAAGAGTTGCAGCAGGCTGCCAATATTGAAATCATCCATGTTATAAGCGACCAACCGGATTACAAGGGCGAAAAAGGATTTATCACCCCACGGCTCATGAAAAAATATGTTGAGGATAAATTACCCTCCCACGAGTTTTACATCTGCGGCCCCCCCATGATGACACTCAATCTGGAAAAACAGCTCCGGTCAGAAAATGTCGATTCGAAGCATATTCACCATGAACTTTTTAATTATTAAGAGAGTTTTCTGTTATTGAAAAAATCCGGTTTTATACCTTCCATAATAGATGAGATCCGCCATTTGGGCTGGAAAGATTTGGATATCATACTGGTCAGCGGGGACACCTATATCGATTCTTCCTATATTGGTGCTGCTGTTATCGGCAGGATTTTGCTGAATGCGGGGTATCGGGTGGGAATTATCGCACAGCCGGATGTTAAAAGCGAGGTGGATATAACCAGGCTTGGAGAGCCCCGGCTTTTTTGGGGAGTTACTTCCGGCAGTCTGGATTCCATGGTGGCCAACTATACGGCATTGGGGAAAAGGCGAAAAAACGATGATCTTACCCCCGGAGGATTGAACACAAAACGTCCTGACCGGGCTGTCATTGCCTATGCAAACCTGATCCGGCGTTATTTCAAGCAGACTGTTCCCATAGTTCTGGGGGGAATTGAAGCAAGCTTGAGGAGGATTTCCCATTACGATGCATGGTCGGATTCTGTTCGCCGTTCTATCCTGTTTGATGCCAAGGCTGATATTCTGGTGTATGGGATGGGAGAAAAGAGCGTTTTGCAGTTGGCCGAAAAGCTTGAAAAAAAAGAAAGCCTGGAGGCGGTAAGGGGTATTTGCTATATCAGCAGGCAGGTGCCGGAGCCGGTACCCTTTTTTCCCGGCCCGGATATCCGGTTGCCGGATCATGCCGTTGTCATAAAAGATAAAGATCAACTGGCACGGATGTTTTCCATATTTTATGACAATGCCGATCCGGTCAGGGGAAAAAGGCTTTACCAGCGGCAGGACACCCGGTATCTGGTACAAAATCCCCCCCAATTTACTCTTTCCACAGAGGAACTGAACAATGTTTTCGAGCTGCCTTACAAACGTGAGGTGCATCCTTTTTATGGCAAACAGGGCCATGTAAAAGCCCTGGATACCATTCAGTTTTCCCTGACCACCCATCGGGGGTGTTATGGAGAGTGCCGCTTTTGTGCCATATCGGTTCATCAGGGCCAACATGTGGTATCTCGCAGTGAAGCCTCTGTTTTGCGTGAAGCTGCCCGGTTCAGGCTGCATCCGGATTTCAAGGGGATTGTTGCAGATGTGGGGGGACCCACTGCCAATATGTATGGTATCGAATGCAAAATTAAAAAGGCCAAAGGGGCTTGCCCTGACAAGAGCTGTCTTTTTCCGAAGCCCTGCAGGCATCTTCCTGTGGATCACAGCCGCCAGATAAGATTGCTGGAATCTTTGAGCCGGCTCGATGGCATCCGGAAAGTATTTGTTGCTTCCGGTATTCGGTATGACCTGATTCTGGAAGACCGCAAATCGGGTCCGGCATACCTGAAAAAACTCATGGATAACCATATTTCAGGCCAGCTCAAGATTGCACCCGAACATATTCAACCCTCTGTATTAAGCCTCATGGGAAAACCTGACGGCAATTGCCTGGAAGCTTTTCTTCAATTATTCAGGCGGCAGAACCGCAACAAGCGCCCCCCTGTTTTTTTGACTTACTATCTTATGGCAGCACATCCCGGTTGTACTTTGGAGGATATGAAGCAGCTCAGAAAATTTGCCGGAAAAACCCTGAGAATATATCCCGAACAGGTTCAAATATTTACACCGTCTCCTTCCACTTTTTCAACATTGATGTATTATACCGGCAAAAACCCCTCTACCGGCCGGAAGATATTTGTGGAGAAAAAAACTGCCGGCAAGCAGAAACAAAAGGAGATGATTTCCAAAGGGCGTAGATGATCAGTCTTTATTTTTTTGTTTCCCGAGCATTTCGGCGGCGTGGTTCAGGGTGGTTTGGGTAATTTCTTTTCCTCCCAGCATTCTGGCCAATTCGTGAACCCGTTCTTTATCCGGGACAGGTTCTATAATGGTATGGGTGCGGCCGCTTTTTACCCTTTTGGAAATGCGGAAATGATGATTGGCGAATTTTGCTATTTGCGGAAGATGCGTTATGCAAATGATCTGGTGGTGTCCGGACAGGGCCTGAAGCTTTTGGCCGACCATTTCGGCGACTTCGCCTCCGATACCGGCATCAACTTCGTCAAAAATGATGGTTTCCACTGAATCGTGTTGGGCAAGAATCGCCTTCAGAGCCAGGACCACCCTGGAAAGTTCTCCTCCTGATGCAATATGGGCAAGTGGTTTGAGTGATTCACCCACATTCGGTGCAATCATGAACTCGGCCCGATCGATGCCGTTTTCCGATATGGGGATGCCATTGACTGAAAGATAAGGTGAAATGGGCTTATCCGAAGACAGAGGATACAGGTTGACCGCAAATCGAGTGCCGGACATTTTCAATTCAGCCAGCTGGGTTTCCACTTTTTGTGAAAGTTTTTGGGCAGCAGCTTTTCGGTCTTCGGAAAGTGAAATGGTTTCCGCGGCAAGCCTATGATGCAATCCGTCAAGCTTTTCCCGAACTTGTTCAATGTTGCCTGAAATATTTTCAATGTCCCCCAATTCTTTTTCCATATGGTTTAAGCAGGCAATTACAGATTCAATGGAGCCGCCATATTTGCGTTTGAGTTTTTTGATGGTTTCCAGACGGGTTTCCACCTGTTCCAGCCGGGTTTGATTCATTTCGATGCGGTCTGCATATTCCCTGAGTTCATGGCTGATATCTTCGATCTGGTAGGCGGCATCCGCCAGTCCTTTGGCTTTGGGGGCCAGTTGCCTGTCGATTTCCGAGATTTTTTCCATGTCTTTGGATATTTCAATCAGTGATTCCACGACAGCCCCCGGTTTGCTGTAGAGAGAATCATGGCATTTTACAAGGGTTTGTAAAAGATATTCGGCATTTTTGAGCCGCAGCAGCTCCTCTTCCAGAGCCTTGTCCTCCCCGGGTTTGAGGGAGGCTTCCAAAATTTCATTTTTCTGAAACTTCAAAAGTTCCAAGTGTTCTTTCTGATGATTTTCCTGTGAGATGAGCCCTTTTAATTCTTTGACCAGAGGAACCGTTTTATGATAGAGGTGCCGGACTTTTTGACGCTTGGGCAAAAAACCTGCAAATTTGTCCAATATTTCCAGGTGAAGTTCGTCTCTGAGAAGCCCCTGATGTTCATGCTGCCCGGATATGCTGGCCAGATTTTCAGAAATCTCGGTAAGTACCTGCATGGTGGATAACCGGCCGTTGATGTAAATTTTATGACGATCGGTGTTTGAAATGATTCTTCTGACAATCAACCCCTCGGAAGGATCAATTCCCTGGGTTTCCATTATTTTTGCAGCGTTGCCGGCGGGAGGGATTTCGAAAAAGGCTTCCAGTTCTGCTGTTTTTGCACCTGTGCGGATTAATTTCGCATTGGCCCTTGTGCCCAGAAGCAAATTGACCGCATTGACAATGATCGATTTTCCTGCACCGGTCTCTCCGCTTAATATGGTGAGATTGTCCGAAAAAGATATTCGAAGATCATCGATTAAAGCAAAGTTTCGAATGGAAAGTTCGATAAGCATGTTAACTATATTCCACAGCCGTTTGTTTTTGTAAAGTTCAGAAAGAATGTATTATACAAAGATATTCTTTTCAACTCAGGTTTGTGTATGATACAGAAAAAAATTATGACAAAAAACATTTCCACAGGTCAAAAAAAACTGGTGGCGGACTGGCATGCGCTGATGCGCACATTTATTCAACCGGAGGACGATGCCGCCCGAAACACGTTGTTAAAATACATGGAACAGATTCTTTTCGGGCTTCATGAATTTTTAAGTCACAATGTGGGTTTTACCGAAGCAATACCCCTCAAGGAACTTGGGCGCCGTTTTACCGAAACCAGGCTCAGCGAAACCCCGGAAAAAAAACTGGCGGATGTAATTACCGATTTGGTGGAAGATATCGCTCCCTATGCCGTTAACGTGGCATCTCCCTATTTTGTGGGGCACATGACTTCAGCAATCCCTTTTTTCATGGTGCATCTGAAAACCATTGTATCGGCACTTAACCAGAACGTGGTGAAGCTGGAAACATCCAAAGTGGTATCGGTGATTGAAAAACAACTCCAGGCCAAGATTCACCGGCTCATATTCCAAAAAACCCCGGAATTTTACCGGGAGCATGTCCAAAACCCTGAGACCACATTGGGTGTTTTTATCGAAGACGGGACCCTGGCCAATATCACGGCGCTGTGGGTGGCCCGCAACAAATTGCTGGCTCCAAAGGCCGGTTTTGCCGGTGTCGAGGCCGAAGGGGTGCCTTCCGCTTTTCGGGCTTACGGAATCGATCGACTGGTGGTTCTGGTTTCCGCCCTTCATCATTATTCCATCAAAAAAGCCGTGGGTGTTTTGGGAATTGGAAACGAGAATGTGATTGCCCTGGATTTGGACAACAACAATCGGATTGATCTGCCGGCCCTTGAAAACCAGATTCAGCAACTGCAAAGCGAAAAAGGCACCAAAATTCTTGCAGTGATCGGAATAGCCGGAGCCACAGAAACCGGGACGGTGGATCCATTAAGAAAAATGGCAGGGATTTGTTCCCGGAACAATATTCATTTCCATGTGGATGCTGCCTGGGGAGGCCCCACATTGATGTCCGACAAATACCGGCATATTCTCGACGGTATCGAATTGGCGGATTCGGTGATCATTGACGGCCATAAGCAGTTTTACATGCCCATGACCTGCGGTATGGCCTATTTTCGGGATCCGCACCACATGGATGCGGTTCGGTACCACTCCAATTATGTTATCCGCCGGGGATCAGCGGATCTGGGGATCAAATCCCTTGCGGGCTCCAGAGAGGCAGTCTCTCTGGTTTTGGACAGTGCCCTGAAAATAATGGGAACCAGAGGCTATGCTCTGCTAATCGAACACGGAATTGAAACGGCCCGGGAGTTTGCACAGGAAATAACTTCCAGAAACCTTTTTCAGCTGGTAACCCCTCCCGAACTTAACATTCTTACCTACAGGATTTGTCCCGCCCCGCTGGCCGAAAAGCTGGCTGCCGCAGAAAAAGAGCAACGCCATGAAATCAACGAAAGTTTGAACCACATTAATATAGCCGTTCAGCGGATGCAGCGGGAAGCCGGTAAAAGCTTTGT
>SKZT01000240.1 GCA_007127235.1 Desulfobacteraceae bacterium | reverse complement strand
ACTGTTCTGTGGGCTTGCATTAACTCAGGTTTAGTTTATGTATCGTCTGATGGAGCCAATTGGCAGTTGTTTTCCGGGCAACAAACTGAAAAACTCTCTATTTGGGTGAGCATAAAACATTTGGGTAACTATGAACAGCATAAAATGTGGGTTCCTACGATGCGAATGCTATTACGTGATAAAGATGATCAAAGGCTGAATATAGATCCCTATCGTTGTATTTTTTTGGATGAGCAACAACTTACATATACATATTCGGCATGGGGCATAGACGAGGTTCGCAGATCGCCACCTGCTCAACAGGAGCAGGAAGAATACTTTGTTAACCACACCGGTACGTTGATAACAGGAGAACCAAGACGAATAAAGAAATGGTACAAGGTTGATCTTCCAGCCGGCTTCCACCCGGTAGAATACTATGTTTGTGGTTGGGGTTGGCAACCCTTTAATTTTTAAATTTTACAACAGCCTTTTATTTTTGGGTTAATCTTTCTATTTAAAGTGAATTTGAAAATGAAGGTTTGATCAAATGTTGTCATCTCTCCGTAGAAGTTTTTTTCGAGTAATTCAAAAATTCATCTCAGGTTCTAAACAACTCTTATTGGCCTGTAAAAAGTGAACGGAGATTACAGGAAGGCATAGTAATGACCCTGATGCCGGCAGGCCGGATATTGAAGCATTGATTACCAATGAGCTGGGCAACCTTGAGACTCTTCAAAAAGAATATGGCGAAGCTCTTGATAATTTTGACAAATGTATCAATCTGGCCGGCATAAGCGGAAATCAGATGCTTGTCACAAAGGCATTGATCAATGCCGCAAGAGCTGCTGTTCAGTGGAAAAACTTCAGGGAAATAGAAAAATACCTGGACCCCGCTTTAGAGCAAATACGAAAAATGAATGATTCATATTTTAAAGCCCTTGGATTAATATCATGGGGACAAATGGCCCGTACGGTAACTTCTGAATTCCCCGAGTCCTCCGATCAGTGGAGATATAAAGCATACCAGGTATTTAATGAAGCTCTAAATATCGCAGAATCGTTCGATAATCCGCGTATAAAATCACACGCAATAAGTTGTCTCGGTAAACTATACGAGGATGAAAAACGTATAGAAGAGGCGCTATATCTTACGCAACGAGCTATCTTTGAAGCTCAACGGGCAAGCGCCCCCGAACTCCTTTACCAGTGGCAGTGGCAAAAGGGACGTCTCTTAAAGGCTAAAGGAGATATTAACGGAGCCATTGAATCTTACAAGCAAGCTGTGAAAGACTTACAATTAATCCGTCAAGATCTTTATACCGCCTATAGAGAAAGTGATATTTCCTTTCGGGACAAGGGAGGACAAATCTTTATGGAATTGGCGGATCTTTTGTTTAAATGGAGTGAATCTCAAACAAATCCCTCGGTTGTTCAAAAGGCCTTCAAAGATGTCCGGTGGATCAAGTTCCACAATCGATGGTATTTTACGCTCCCAAATTCCCGATGCAAACTTGTTTTTTATCAATCCTGCCGGGATTATGTTTGGGTCCAATGCCCAATTGGACATACAGGGTTCTTTTCATGCAGGCACAGCTGATTATGTCCGTTTGGGAGAAAACGGGCTCTTTGCAGCTACAAACGCGGATACCAGCCTATTATCAGTTGCACCGCCATCTTCATTTGGTTTTTTGGGAGAAAATCCGGCATCTGTTTCAGTTCAAAAAAGTGCCCTCGAAGTAAAAAAAGGCAAACGCTTTCTCTTGTGGGAGGAAACATTGCAATAGCGGAAGGCAAACTCTCTGCTTCGGAAGGAAGAATTAACCTCGTGAGTGTTGCCTCTCCAAGTGAGGTTTTGCATGACTTGCCGGGAAAAGTCGAAATTACGCATACTGATTTATCAGATAAACTGGGAACCATATCGGTATCCGGAGGGGCAAACATTAATATTCAGAATGAAGGAGAAGGTATATTTATTAAGGGTGGAGTTTTTAAAATTGAGGAAGGCTCCCAGATATCCAGCCAAAATTCTGTAAGTGGAAAAGGCGCGCCTATTTCGGTGATAGCCGATGAAGTAGAACTTATAAATAATGCAATAATTGAAAGTATAAATGTTGATTTTTTCAATAAAGCTCAAGGAGGCAATATATTAATTAGCGCAAATCATATTAATATTGAACATGGTGGAGTGGCTGGAAGTTACAACATTGGTTCTGGTATGGGAGGGGATTTAATAATTAAAGCAAACGGCAAAGTTACTATCAGTGGAAATACTTATACCGGTTTAATCAACGTTTGCTCTTTTGATGGTTGTAAACCAGGCACAATTTCCATAAAGGCTGCTGATTTAATAATAGATGGAAGCAGGGCAATTGTTGGTGGCGTAGGTTCATTTTCAGGTGCCAGCGCTGATATAATTATAGAAGTCAAAAACTTATCCTTAGAAAGTGGAAGTCAGATATCCGCCAGCACCCTTGGCTCATCACCTGGAGGAGATATATTCATCAATGTGGAAGAATCTTTAAAAATAGATGAGGGTGTAATTAAGGCCGATAATTTTAACTTCACTGATATTGCATCAAAAGGCGGTGACATCACCATTTGTGCAAAAAATATCCTCATAAAGGGTGAAGAATATTTGAAAGGAGGAGGTATTGCTTCTGATACAGCAGGGAAAGGAAATGCAGGAGATATTACAATAACTGCTCAGAATTCATTTAGAATAGCGGGTTATGGGTACGTAACAGCTATCAGTATGAGAGATCCTATAGATCAAAATCGTTCGGACGTTGGTGATGCTGGTAAAATTTCAATATCTGTGCCTGAATTAATAATGGATGGCAATGCAGCAATACGTACATCAACAGAGACAGGCAGAATTAAACAAAAACCCTGGAAGTGTGACATGTTATAGCCGGTGGTTTTTAACCACCGGATGGGATCTTTTTTATAATTTAAAAGTTTCGGTAAACTTTTCACATAAATAACTGCCAATGGGAATTGCAGCCGTAGCGGCTGGTGAAGGAGCATTGCAGACATGCAGTGAGCGTTGACTTTCTGCAAAGAGAAAATCGTGAATCAAGGTACCATCGCTTTTTACCGCTTGAGCCCGAATGCCCGGTGGGTGAGCAAGCAGATCGTCTATGGAAAGGCTGGGACAATATTTTCTGACCCGCTCTAAGTAGCCACTGCGAAAAATAGAATCATTCATCTCTTTTAAGCCTGAAAGAAAGTTTTTTCGAATCACTTTCCAAAACCCGGGAAAAGTCATCATTTCAAAAATGTCCCGGCCGTTTGCATTAAATCGCCCATACCCTTCACGTTTCCATCCTAACACGGCATTGGGTCCTACAGTAACCGACCCGTCAATCATCCGTGTCAGATGAACGCCTAAAAAAGGAAGATCCGGGTCAGGAATCGGGTAAATCAGATGATTCACAATACCATTATGTTTGGGCTTAAGCCGATAATATTCTCCCCGAAAGGGTACTATGCTAAAGTCTGCAGAAATTCCCATCATGCGAACCAGTCGGTCAGCCATCAAACCTCCGCACACAAGGAGATAAGCAGCTTTGAAAGTGCCCTCATTCGTTCTAATCACGATATGATCATGTTTTTCTTCCAATCCGAAAACCTTTGTTCCGGTTCGAATCATTCCTCCTTCTGACCGGAATATATCAGCCATTTTATTGGTAATTCTGAGATAGTCTGTAATGGCCGTATCAGCTACCCAAATGGCTGCTTTCCCTCTGATATTGGGTTCGCGTTTTTTTAAAGTCTTTTCATTTATATAGGCTGTTTTAATACCATTGATGGCACAATTACGTTCCAGGGCCTCCATTCTTTTACATTCCATTTGATTGGTTGCCACAAGCAATTTGCCGCATTGTATCAAAGGTAAGTGGTGTTTTTTGCAAAATTCCTTGGTGTCGGCAGCACCGCGCTTGCAAAACTTTGCTTTCAGGCTGCCGGGTTGATAATAAACGCCTGCATGCACAACACCTGAGTTATGGCCGGTCTGGTGACTTGCAAGTTTTTTTTCCTTTTCAACCAGAATTATACCGGCATCAGGGAAATGCTGCTTAAGTTGCCAGGCAGTGCTGACACCCACAATACCCCCGCCTACCACTACAATATCATATTGTTTATTTTTGCCGGTAGTCATCCTGTTATCCTTCAAAGCAGTATTTACTTGAGTTTTCGGAAAATTACTGGTTATAATCAGTATTTTTTTAACCAGGCCGCTTATCAAACATTTGTTTCAGCTTTTTTTGCCGGAAATCAAAGATCTGTTTCAGCTTATTCCCGATATAAACAGCATGTAAAAGGCTTCCAACAGGTCCCAATCTGAGAGCATAGGATACCGTGTCCACTATTTCGACCCCCCCTTTTACCTGACTGAAATGATGTTGATGGTGCCAAAATCGGTAAGGGCCGAAACGTTGCTCGTCTACAAAATAAAAAGGAGCATTCACATGAGTAATTTCAGTAATCCATGTTAGGGGAACTCCAAAAAACGGGGTTAATTTGAAGCAAATAATCATACCAGGAAACATTGGCTCTGCAACCTCTCTGGTAACTTTGAGGTTCAACCATGGTGGCGTGATAATTGGGAGATTTATAGGTGAAGAAAAAAATTGCCATGCTTTTTCCAAAGACACCGGAAGAATCTGGCTGCGATTGATACCATACAGCTTCATGGGACTTGACCTTTTTGTTTTATTTAAAATCGCTTTGCCCCCATGGCCGGGCCGACCAAGGCGGATGTCGAGCCATGGATGAGGAGACGCTACTTTTACTGACCCAATTAAGAATGAAGCTGCCCTCTGCCACGGTGCCACATTTGATTGATGAGATGAAACGGTTTTACCCTGAGATTAAGCTGAACAACTCCACTGTTTACCGATTTTTACACCAAAACGACTTGATGAATCCCGGGTCTATAGCCATAGCCACAAAAGCAAGCTTTTATATGTGAAAAATCACAAAACTAAAGAGGCCCTTATAAAGGAAACGGCTAAAAATGAGCGTGTTTAAATCCTCGCGCGAGATATCTGAAGGCACTTCAAATTGATGACCACTTTCCATTTTGATCCGAATAGAAGGGAGCTTTTCTTGTTTTCTTAGAAAACCCAATATGCAAATGAACCAAACAGCCCAATGTCTACAACACCAAAAGAAGAGAGCTTATTTCGTTCATTCATAATACGTTTAATAATTTCCTTCTTTGTGGTCACTTTATTTCCCATTGTCTTTCTGCGCCTCCCGATTTTTATGGCATCATGATAATATGAAACTTCCTGAAAGGCAATCTGGAGGGATAGCAAGCGGTGGCACGCCAAACATTGATTTTCTCATTGCATACAGTTCTTAATTTTTTGAACTCTTCGGTAGGTGCATAAAAAACACAGGTGTTGCCGGATTAAATCGATCGGCTCACGGGAACCAATCCCCTTTTAACCAACTCATCAAAGCCGGCTAAAATGCCTTTGTCCCAGGTATCTGTCAGATAGGCCTTGATCTTGCGCAGAAGCGCTCTAAACCAATGACATTGACGGGTTTTGCCAATGCCGGGCATCCATTTGCTGGCTTGTACTTTGAGCAAAATGCTTGAACGGATGGTGCCCATGGCTGCCTGGAACCCCTTAAAAAAGCCTCCATACAAGAGGCTCAATTATTCCGAAAATATTTCTTTCCTGTCAAAGGATTTTGAAAATATTTGCTCCTATTTGATTATTTATTCTGGTAACCTACAACATACAGCAGCACGTTGGCGGTCACTTGTTTACGCACGGCGGATATGAGATAATTTGATGCATTTTGAGATTGTCACCCCCATTATCGAAATTGAAACCATAGCTTCGGGGAGTGGAATTCGGATATTGGCCCTTTTGCGGAAACAATATGGCGGAAGGTATTGGCGAAAACTGAAAGGTACCGCCACAGTCCGCTTGGACGACGGAACAATTCGTTTGGCGGAGCTGCATTGGTTCGAAGCCCAAGGTATCGGAAAAAAGAAAATAAGAATCAAAAAATTCCTGGAGTAGGCCCATGATCACTGTACAAAAAAATCTATCGATACGCTTTGCTATTTGCGTCGACACTAATGACCCCGACTTGCTCACACCGCGCATGGTCTATCAAGTGTTGCCTGATGAGGATGCGGCAAAATCAGGTTATCTGCGGGTCATTGACAACGAGGGTGAAGACTATCTGTATCCGGCCAGGTATTTTGTGCTTGTAGATTTTCCGCAGCCGGTCCAGCAGGTTCTTCTGCGCACAAGCGTGCCCGTCATGCGAAGCGTCGATTCAGAACCCAGCACATAAAGTTACGCATAAGTCTAAAAGTATTGTTATTTTAGTCACGCCCCTGGAAGGCCTCCATTTTTATTTATTGCCAAACTGGGACGATGGTTCTGTCGTGATAACCCATTAGCAGACACGCTACAAATTCGGGTTCCCTGAAGGGGAACTGCTTTATAGCCGGGCTTTAGCCCCCGATGAAGATACGGCCAACGAATGGAAACTGGTGGCCCCGATATAGTGCCGACATCCCCCTCTCCCTCTGGGAGAGGGGTCAGGGGTGAGGGCAAAAAGGGCGAGGGCAAAAAAATACCTATCCCGCCCTAATATTCTCAAAAACCCCCTTTACCTGAACGAACAAGGGATTCGGGTGGTTCGTTTCTGGAGCAACGACGTTTTACAGCAAACTGATTCGGTTTTGCAGGCACTGTGGCAGGAGGTTCATTTGCCCTCACCCCAACCCCTCTCCCAGAGGGAGAGGGGCTTAGAAGAACCTTCTCTATCGCATGAGTAGATCCCATCCGGTGGTTAAAAACCCCCGACTTTAACATGTCACCCTTCCAGGGTTTTTGTTGAATTCTGCCTGTTTTTTTT
>SKZT01000192.1 GCA_007127235.1 Desulfobacteraceae bacterium | reverse complement strand
TCGGTCATAAGCGCAAAGGGAACCACCGGTTTTCCTCCAAGAATATGTGCTCCTAAAACAGGGCATTTTTGCAGGTCGAGTTCCCGTTTGAAACTCAAGGAGAGAGGATATTGCGTCGGCATGTTTTTTACTGAGGGCAGTGGCTGCCCAAGGGAATTTTGCTTTGTGTCAGAATCATGATCGTCATTGGAAATAGGGGCTCCGATAACCACCTCGACAGGTGCGCCGGCCGGTGCACGCATTTGCTGAACCAGATACTTTCCACCGCTTTCCATCGGAATGAGAGGGATGTTTCTTGCTTCAAACGATTTTTTTATCGATTCGGTGACCATTCCGCCATCCCATGGACCCCAGTTGATTGAGACCACACGACAATCCGGGCGGGACAAAGCCTCCACACAGGCCATTTTGTTTAAAACCTCATTGGCCATTGCATAATCGGCTTGTCCAGCATTGCCAAAACGGCCTGCTACCGAAGAAAAGAATATCAGGTATGATAGTGGATCAGTACATGCTTTTAGCACGTTTTTCAAACCCCTGACCTTGGTGTCGTACACCCTGTTAAATTGTTCGGCGGTCTTTTCTTTAATCAGCCGGTCTTCCAGCACCCCCGCGCCGTGGATAACGGCTTTGACAGGGCCGAATTCCGCCCGGATATTGGCCATTACATCATGCACGGTATTTTCGTCACAGATATCAGCGGATACATAGCGGACCGTCGCCCCTTTTCGGGCAAGCTTTTCGATATTTTCCCTGATTTCTTCAGCAGCCTTGTGTTTTTTTAGAAATTGTTCCACCTGTGCAGGTGTCGGTGCCGCCGTTTCTTGGGATAAGTTCAGGATTACCGCTTTTTTCAAGGCATGATCATCACTGAGACCTTTTAACCATTCAGGTTTGGAATCCGGCAAAGGGCTTTTTCCCATGAGAATAAACGTGGCAGGTGTTTCTTGGGCCAGTGCAAGTGCGGCCTGAGCCGTAATTCCCCGGGCACCGCCAGTGACCAGAACCACATCGCCGGCACCGATTGCAAGGGATCCTTCATAATCAGGTGCAGATACCAGAACAGGCTTTACACGACTGTTGAAGCTTAAACCTGTTTCCGGGCAGCTATCCGTATTTCTGGCCAAAAGCTCCGATACAATCCGATGGGAGGTTTGAAGGTTATTTTGAATATCAGGATCAATATCCAAAGCGCGGCAGGTAACACCGGACCATTCCCTGGCTGCGGTTTTCACCAGACCTGCCAACCCTCCTTGTTCGGGGTTTAAAAAACCTTTTTGGCTAAAACCAAAGCCACCGTCCATAAAAGAAACTGTGGCAAACAGAGCGCAGCTCTCCAGGGCAGAATCCTGAAGATCCCCGGATGTGGCTTTTGCCAGCATGAGCGCATCGCATAAAAAAGATTTTTCTGCATCATGATTGCCAAGAATGACCAGGCCTGAAGCTTTGGGAATTGTTTCTATATGCTTATGGGCATCCATGGAAATACATTCCGCATCAACATTGTGCGCCACAAATTGTTTAACCAAATTTGTTGACATACTATGGTCCAAACCGGCCACCAGCAGTTTTCTTCCGGCCGGAAGCAACATATGATCCGGGGATATTTCCGGAGAATCTTCAAGATTGACCACCTGTCTTTCAATCGGTTGTACAGTTGCAGAAAAACCTTCATTCACCTCTCCGGGTTCGTCAACATAACTCTTTGCACTTTTATCCGTATGCTGTTCATGAGGTGGGAGCACATCGGAAAAAATATTGCCGCTCAGATAATTTAAAATTTCTCCCAGGGTTTTCAATTTACCCACCTGATCCGGAGTAATCGAAGGCATATCCGGTATTCTGCTTTCCAGAGCCGAAAGAATTTCCACCCGCTTGATGGAATCAATTCCCAGGTCTGACTCGATATCCATATCCAGACCGAGCATTTCCGGAGGGTATCCGGTGAGTTCACTTACCACTGTAAGAAGAGGTTCTTCGATAATCTCTTGATTTCCTGAACCTGTTTTAGCCTGTATACCTGCAACCTGGTTTTGTGAACCGGTCACCTCAGGGGTTTTCTGCGCCAGGTGCGCAGCGATTTGTTCCAGGGTTTTCAATTTACCCATGATTTCGGGAGAAACGTGGGGAATCCCCGGAAGTCGCTCTTCCAAAGCAGATAAAATTTCCACCCGTTTGATGGAATCGATTCCCAGATCCGACTCGATATCCATATCCATCCCAAGCATTTCGACGGGATAGCCTGTCATTTCACTAACGGCACTCAGAAGTTCACCGGTCACCCGGTCATCTTTTTCCTGGCCGGCATTTACTCCGGTCTTTTGAATAGAATCCACCTGCTTTTCAGGATTATCAGTCATTATTTCAGGATCACCGGCGGTCAATTGCTCCATAACTTGTCCGAGGGTTTTAAGACGCCCCATCTGCTCGGGGGATACGGAAGGAAGATCCGGTATTTTTTCTTCCAAAGCAGACAGAATTTCCACCCGTTTGATGGAATCAATTCCCAGATCCGACTCGATATCCATATCCAGATCGAGCATTTCCGGAGGGTATCCTGTAAGCTCACTGACCACAGATAAAAGGGACCTTTTCAGCCGGTCACTTTGAGGTTTTTCCAAAGCCTTGTTTTGAGCCGGGGGGTGATATTCATTTTCTGTTTCTATCGCTGCATTTTGGGATTCAATGGGATGGGACCGGTTGTTATGGCATGCAGGGCTCTGTGCCGGGATCTCATTAAAATTCGAACCCATGGCGGTTTCAGCCAGCCGTTGGGTATGGGCCATCATTTGCTGAAGCATTCGTCCGGTTTCGGTCTGAGTTTCAAGAAATTTCTTGTGTGTTTCAGCGGTCTGCATCTGCAAAGCCTGCATGGACTTCATACCATCCTGGACAACTTTCAATGCGCTTTGAATCTGATCCGGAAAGTTTTTGTTTCGATCGTTCATAATCCTCTGCTGATTATTTGGGGATTGTTTCGACATGTTACTGATTTTACCGGATAATTTCAGATCCGGAGAGACATCTTGTACAGGCACCTTATTATGTGGTGAATGTTCTGAATTATTATGTGCTGAATGTTCTGAATTCGTTTCTCTGGCTTTGGGTGTTTCATTTTTTACGTTCTGTTTTATTTTTTTTGATGCAACCCGGATATTGGCTCCGGAAATGGCCACACTCATTTTTTGCTTGCGAACATTGTTTTCCAGGGGCTGCTCCCATTGGTCGAGTTTGACCGGATGACCAATGGCGGCCAGGTAACACAGGCTGTGGGCAAGATCGGTACAACCGTCAGCCTTTCCACTGGAATGATCAATGGACAGAGCATGACAGTCAGGATAATCTTTTAAAATTGCTTGAATTAAATTCGTGAGCACCTTTCCGGGACCCACTTCAAGAAAAGTACGGGCACCGAATTGAACCATACTTTCAATTTCACCTACAAAATCCACAGGAAATACTATCTGGTTTGCCAAAAGATTGCGGGTATCTTCTGGGCAATCCGGGTAGGTTTTCCCTGTAGTATTGGAAAAAATCGGAATTCGGGAATCTTTAAAACTAACTTGGGAAAGAAGCTTATAAAAACCATCCCGTGCATCTTTCATCATGGGTGTGTGAAAAGCAGCCGAAACCGGAAGTCTGCGAAAAACAAAGCCTTTTTCCCGGCAGATAGATTCCGCTTTGGCCATATGTTTTTCCAGACCGGACAAAACGGTTTGTTCCCTGGAGTTTTTATTGGCGACAATAACCTCGATTTTTTCCTGCTGGATTAATTTTTCAAGTTTGTCCGCATGAGCTTTGACGGCTGTCATTACTCCGCGACCGTCAGAGGCTTTTGCCATGAGCCTGCCCCGGTGAACACTCAGTAACAAAAAATCTTCATCGGAAATGCGACCTGCTGACCAAAGGGCAGTGAGTTCCCCAAAGCTGTGCCCGCAAACAGCCTCCGGAGAAACATTGAATCTGTTTAATATCCTGGAAAGGCAAAAACTGACAGCACCGATGGCGGGCTGGGCGATATGGGTCTGGCGAAGTTTAAGATCATGCTCGCTTTTCGGACTTTTTTGATCATCATTATACATTTTGGGATATAAATAATCCGTAAGAGACCAAAGATCATTATTCATTCTAAATTGAAGTTCGGCCTTTTCCAGACGTTCCAGAGCCTCAGGGAATGTGCAGATTAAATCGCATCCCATATGGACATACTGGCTGCCTTGTCCTGGAAACACAAAAGCCAGCTTGCCGGCCTTGTCGGGACCTCCCAAATAAATACGCCGACTGTTTAGTATCTGGTCAGTGCTGTTTTGTGAAAATTCCTGATGAACCTTCTGCACTTGTTCCGGAAAAGATAATTCAGGATTTATGGGAAAAAGAAGCCGGTATGGATCCTCATGGGAAAAGGTATTGCGGGTTTTCAAGGCGGCATGGGCAATATCATTGTACGAGTGTGTTTTCTCTGCCGATTGTTTTATTTCATGGAGTTGTTTTTCAAGATTGTTCCGGTCAAAAGAGGAGAGTGCAAAAATATCAACGGAACCCTGCCAGGAAGGTGATGTTTTTTTTGGTTCGTATTCTTCCAAGACCACATGAAAATTACTTCCACCAAATCCGAATGCGCTCACCCCGGCTCTTCGAGGATGTTTGTCGTTTTTTAGCCAGGGTCGGCTTCGGGTATTCAGGTAAAAAGGGCTTTTATGAATATTGAGTGCCGGGTCAGGGGTATCGGCTTTCAATGTGGGGGGCAATACCTTATGATGAAGTGCCAGAACCGCCTTGATCATGCCTGCGGCACCGGCGGCAGCTTTGGTATGACCGATGTTTGATTTTACCGAACCCAGTGCACAATGGTTTTCAGGAACTTTTTGAAACACCCTTGACAGGGCCTGAAACTCGACCAGATCTCCTACCCGCGTTCCCGTGCCATGAGCCTCCACAAGTTCAACCGTGGAAGGGTCAATCCCGGCCTGCACGTAGGCTGAATTCAGGGCCTGCATCTGACCCTCGGAACGGGGAGCGTATATGCTTTGGGATTTTCCGTCACTGGATGATCCGATACCTTTAATCACCGCATAAATTCGGTCACCGTGTTTTTGGGCATCCACAAGACGTTTCAGTACAATCATGCCGATACCCTCACCCAGAACGGTGCCATCGGCATCTTTTGAAAAAGGACGGGCATCTCCGGTAGGAGAAAGGATGCGCGTTTTTGCAAAGCACATGTGCATAAAAATGTCATTGAGAGTGTCAATACCTCCGGTAACCACCATGTCGCTTTTTTCGGATACCAGTTCAAGCAAAGCAAGATGGATGGCACTCATGGAGCTTGCACAGGCGGCATCCACAGCACAATTGGTTCCCCCCAGGTCCAAACGGTTGCAGATTCTTCCGGCAATAACATTTCCCAGTAACCCCGGAAATGAATTTTCCTGCCAGGGCACATAAGATTCGGAAATTTTTTTGACAATTTCATCGGCTTTCGTGCCGGTTATCCCACAAGCGTTCAGTGCCTTTCGCCAATGGGGATGCCCCAGCCTGGCTCCCAAAGGAATCACAAGTTCCTGGGTTCCGGTGGCACCCAGTATAACCGAAACTTTTGACCGGTCAAATTCTTTATCTGCATGGTAACCGGCATTTTCAAGGGCCATTTTGGCTGCAATCAGGCCAAGAAGTTGAGAAGTATCTGTTGCTTCCAGAGATGCCGGCGGAATACCGAATTCAGTGGGATCAAAAGAGACTTGAGATAAAAAACCACCCCGCTTGCAGTAAACATGGTCCGGTGTGTTGGGATCTTCGTCAAAATAGTCCTTTGTTGACCAGTGAGTCAAAGGAACTTCGGAAACAGCATCCTCACCTTTGTACAAAAGCCGCCAGTATTGTTTTATTCCCGGGGATTTCGGGAAAAAACATCCCATGCCAATAATGGCCACAGGAACATTTCGGGTCATTGTAAAAAACCTTTATAATAATGGGTTGTTAAAAATTATCTGACAGAAGCATCGCTATCTCATCATCGGTTCGAGGAGAAAAATGTCCGATGCTTTTCGGTATGGTTATTCCCTGAAATCTCATCCAGTTGACACGCGTGGCCAGTGAAGCGCCGAACAACAAATTCATAGCTAAAGTGACCGTTTTTCTGTTTTCGGGTTTTTCCAAAAATGAACCTCTCACCCATTCATTAAAAGCCCCCATGGAAGGCCCGCACCATATCTGATAATCGATTATTCTATCGGGATCGCCCGAAGAAGCCCATCTGGATGATTGTCCGAGATAGGATCGAAATAATAATGCCATTTTATGCTTGGGATCTTTCTCCGCCAGAAGCATCTGCCTTGGATCACATTTCTGAAAAAAAGCTCTGGTCTGTTCCCAAACCTGTTCAAAACCGCATTTGAAATAGTCCCGCTCCAGCATGTCCCTTTGTTTCCGGGGGATATCCTCGATAGAATCATATTGGGAGTAAAGCTCGTAGAGCTTTGCCGCCCTGAAGGCGAACATGGTGCCGCGTTTTAATACCTGCACTTTGATACCCATTTCGAACATATCGGCGGCAGGGGCCATGGTAACATCGGCCTGGCAAGACTCTGCCAGCATACACCGAACCTTTTCGGATGTACCGGCTTCCAGGCATGACTGGTTTATTGAGCCGGTAAGGACATAGGCAGCCCCCATGGCAAAAGCTGCGGCGGTGGATGCCGGTGTGGCAATGCCTCCGGCAAGTCCAACACAAATAGGGGTCTGATAGTTGAACTTCGACACCATCTCATCGCGAAGCGCCAGCATGGTTGGCAACAGGGCTATGGCCGGCTGATTGTCAGTGTGTCCGCCGGAGTCGGCTTCCGCGGTGATATCATCCGCTACGGGAACATCCCCCGCTAAAAGAGCCTCTTCACGGGTAATCAATTTTTTCTCCACCAGCTGTTGTAATATTTTTTCCGGCGGCGGCGACATGAATTTTTTGGCAACCTCAATCCTGGAAACCTTACCGATCACCTTATTGCGACAGACAACGCTGCCCTCGTGATTTCGAAAAATACCCTTGACACGATAATATACAAGGGGAAGCGTGAGGCTTAAATAAGCCGACGCACTTACCAAGCGAACATTGTGCTTTAAGTAGAGCCGGACCACTGCCATCTCGTGCTCGGGATCGCTCGGACTGTGGATAAGATTGGAACCAAACGGGCGGCCTTTGAGCAAACGCTGCAACTCCAACACGGCATCTTCAATCCCGGAAACTGACAATCCGGCTGCACCAAACATCCCCAGCATCCCTGCCTCGCTCATAACCCGGACCATTTCCACCGATGTAATTCCGTTGGCCATAGCCCCGGCGACATAGGCGTAGGTCAGGCCATGTCTTTGTTTAAAAAGGGGATCCCCAAGGTTTTTCGGATGACCGGCAGGAACATAGGCAAGCAGGGGCAGCGTCTCTTTTTTTCCCGGAACACGGGAATCAAAACTCAACCCTCCATCGTAAGCAACACCCATTTGACCATCGATATCAAGCAAAAAAAAGGGCCGGCTCAACCGCAATAACGCCTTTTGTAAGGCGTCCACCCCCATCTCCGGGGAGTTGGACCCATTGAGCCACCAAAGCGGTACCTGATTGATCGATGCCATTTGCACTGCCTGTTCCTTCCCGACGAATGGTATTTTTACTAATTGAATAAATTAAATTAGTCTTTGTATAAAATTTTGACGATATTGTCAAGCCATGGAGAATGTTAACCCCGGGGATGATATTTTTCGTGCAACTGTTGGAGATGCTCCCTTGCCACGTGCGTATAAATCTGGGTGGTGGAAATGTCCTCGTGGCCCAGCATTAGCTGTACTGATCGCAAGTCCGCCCCGGCCTCCAGAAGATGGCTGGCGAAAGAGTGCCGAAAACTGTGGGGGGTGATGGTTTTTGAAATGCCGGCTATTTTTGCATATTTTTTAACGAGTTTCCAAAACCCTTGACGGGTCATGGGTTTTCCGGCTCTCGCCACAAAAAGATACTGACTTGGAATGGTTTTCAGCAAGTAGGGCCTGCCATGTTTGATATAATCCGCGACTTTTTCCCTGGCAAAATTTCCCACCGGCACGATGCGTTCTTTGGAACCTTTCCCAAATACCCTTACAAATCCAGCCTCCAGGTTGATGTCCTGAATTTTCAGCTGAACCAGTTCAGAGACCCTCAATCCCGCAGCATAAAGCAACTCCAGCATGGCGGAATCCCTTTGTCCCCTGGGTGTTGTCAGGTCCGGAACTTTCAAGAGCTGCTCAATGTCTTCAACCGACAATACATCAGGCAGCTTCAGTCCAAGTTTCGGTAGATCCACCATATGTGCCGGATCATGTTCAATGATTTTTTCCTGCACTAAAAAACGATAAAACCCTCTGATTGTTACCAGATGTCTTGCTCTGGACCTGGTATTCAACCCTTCCTTTCTCAGTTCAATCAGATGCCTCAGGATATGAGCGGTGTCATCTTTGGAAATGCTGTTTATTCCTGTTTTTTTTAAAAAATCCACATATCTTGACAAGTCCATGCTGTAAGATTCGATGGTATTGCCGGAAAGACCTTTTTCAACCATCAGGTAATGGATAAAGCGGTCTACCAGTAAATCAGGATTCATAATTCAGCCTTTCAAAAGATAAAAGGCCGGATCAGATTCATTGAGCACCTCGGCGCCATCATCGCGCATTACCACCATATTCTCCAGCCGAATCCCACCCCAGTCCGGAATATAAATTCCGGGTTCCACGGTAAATACCATCCCCGGTTCGAGCATGTCCTCCTTTAAAGGGCTTAATCGCGGTGCTTCATGGACAGCCAGACCTGTGCCATGACCAAGACCGTGGGAAAATTTTCCTTTAAATTCGGTGTCGTCAATAAGACTTCGAGCAACTTTATCGACCTCTTTGCCGGTCATGCCCGGCTTCATGGCTTCAATGGCTTTTTGCTGCGCCTCATAAACGGTTTGAAACACTTTTTTGAAATGGTCGTCCGGACGACCCAGAATAACTGTCCTTGAAATATCAGAGCAATACCCGTTGAGCTTAACGCCCCAGTCAAAAAGTACCGGTTCACCCTCTTTGATTCTGCGGTTGGTGGGTATGGCATGGGGAAGGGCGCTATTTGGGCCGGATGCCACTATTGTCGGAAATGATAGTGCATCTGCCCCCTTTTCCCGCATTCGTTTTTCCATCTGCCAGGACACCTCTTTTTCGGTCATACCGGGCTTAAGATGTTCAATCAACTCATAAAAAACATTTTCCGCCATGGTCAATGCATCCTTCACCGCCTGAATTTCATGCTGTTCTTTGACCATCCGCAGCTTTTCGACAATATTTTCAGATGCAACCAGATCAGTTTGGAGGTGTTGATGCGCATCAAGTTCACGGAGAATTTTCTGGTATTGCGAAAAAGAAAGCCTCACACTCTCAAAACCCAGTGTACGGATGTTAAGCCGATCAACGATACCGGACATTTCTTTTTCAAGACCTTTTTTATAACAGATTACTTCATATGACGGCGCCTCATTTTGGGCCTGCAACTGGTAACGCGAATCCGTTGCCAGAATTAGATGATTAGCTGTGATAAAAAGTACACCGGCAGTTTCGTCAAACTGAGTATCCTCACCGGTATAACCGCTCAAATAACGCCGGTTTTGCTCGACCAGCACCATTAAAGCGTCCAGTTTCTCTTCTTGAAGCGCCTTTCTTACATCTTCGATTCTTTTTTTTATTGAATGTTCCAAATTTTTATCCTTAAGGAGGTTTCACACTCTGGTCCCCCTGTCTGTTTCTGATTTCAGGTTTATGGCTATTTTTTTTCAATTTTTTAATTTAGCTGTCTTAATCCAAAGATTCAACTTTTTTTTATTATAGTCAGAAAATCTATAATCCTTGATAAGTTGGTATTTGTGTATTAAAAATGATTTAATCAAGCCAGGAAAGATCAAATATTAATCTGCCTACCAAAAAAAAAAACAGAAAGGGAGGGGGTATGCAAATCAGCACACATCAAAAAATAAACCAGCAACTTTGCGGAAAACCTCTTGAGGTCAAAGAAGGTTACAGCCGTGTTGAACTTGCTGCTGATGCAGGCATGGCTGTGGATGAAACGGGCCTTGTGCATGGGGGCTTTATATTCGGACAGGCGGATTATGCAGCCATGATTGCCGTTAACCATCCCAACGTTGTGCTGGCAGGGGCCAATGTCAAATTTTTAAAGCCCGTAAAAGCCGGTGACACTGTGATTGCCGAAGCCCAGGTGACTGCTGTCGAAAAGAAAAAACATACGGTAGAAGTGGCCGTGACGCGGGATAATGAAAAGGTTTTCGAAGGCACATTTATTTGTTTTGTGCTTGAAAAACATGTATTGAGTTAATTTTTTGGGAGGAGGTGCGAGGCATGGAGAAAAAAGTAGGCGTTTTGTTATCAGGATGTGGGGTATACGATGGTTCTGAAATTCATGAGGCCGTATTGACCCTTTTGGCCTTGGACAAGGCAGGTGCTAAAGCGGTCTGCATGGCCCCGGATATAGAACAGCTGCACGTGGTCAATCATTTGTCCCAGGAAACAACCGATGAAAAACGCAATGTGCTGGTGGAATCTGCACGCATTGCCAGGGGAGAGATTCAAAATCTTAAAGATGTTAAAGCTGAGGATATAGATGCTTTGATTCTACCGGGAGGATTTGGGGCAGCAAAAAATTTGAGCACATTCGCAGTTCATGGGCCTGATGCACAGGTTAATCCGGAAGTCGAAAGGATCATCAAGGAAATGGTTGGGGCAAAAAAGCCGGTGGGTGCCATTTGTATTGCTCCGGCCACGCTGACCAAAATCATTTCTGATAAAAAACCTCAGGTGACCATAGGAAACGATTTGAGCACAGCTCAGGCCATTGAAAAAATGGGCGGGGTTCATCACAACTGCGGTGTGGACAGGATTCATATTGATAAAAACAACCGGCTGGTAACCACACCCGCCTATATGCTTGGGCCGGGCATAAAAGACGTGGCTGTCGGAATTGAAGAACTGGTCAATGAAATCATGGTTATGATTGATTAGCTCTTTGGGTAAAGGCTTGTTTAGAACTCACCCAACATATCAAGATAAGCTTTCACGATGGGATCGGGGTCAGGCATATCGGCCTGGCCACGATTCCTGGCAAGCATCTTTTCCCGCACCGTTTTGGCGATAGTTTTTCCTAGCTGAACACCAAACTGATCAAAAGGATTGATATCCCATAGGAATGCTTCAAAAACCGTTTTTGCTTCATAATATGAAATCAGCATTCCGACACTTTCCGGTGACAGATTGTTCAGAATAATGGTGGATGACGGGCGGTTGCCTTCAAAAAATCTGGTTTTATCGGTATTGGCTTTGCCTTCTGCCAGGGATTTGGATTGCGAGACAAGATTTGCCCAAAGCTCTTGATGGTTTGTTACACCTTCATAGGAGGCGTCCAGATGGGCATATGGATTTTGGATAACTCCGATGAATTCAATGGGAAATGCAGGACCTTGATGGGCCATTTGAAAAAATGAGTGCTGAGCATTGGTGCCCGGTTCTCCAATGATGATCGTGCCTGCAGGTTTATCAAGTGGTTCACCATGAATGTTGACGCTTTTGCCGTTGCTTTCCATGTGAAGCTGCTGGATATGTGCAGGAAGACGCCGGAGAGGTGTGGCATACGGTATAATACCCATTGCCGGATATCCCAGAAAGTCCTTGTTCCAAAATGTTGAGAGCGCGGCTATCAGGGGTATGTTTTCAGAAACCGGAGAATTTGCCGCGTGCTGGTCCATGGTATTGGCCCCCTGCAGAAACCTCTCAAAAACATCAAACCCTAGATAAAGGCTCAGTGGAACTCCCCCCACGGCAGAGCTGACGCTGAATCGTCCCCCGACAAAATCAAACATATGAAAACAAGCCAAAACGGGATTGTCGGGATTATCACCGGGGCTTCCCATGCTGGTTACCGTAGCCAGGTGCAAGGAAGGGTCCATGCCATTTTGCTTCAAAAACCCGCGAACCAGGTTTTCATTGGCAAGGGTTTCCCGCGTGGTATAACTTTTGGAAATAATGATCCACAATGTTTTTTCAGGATCAATATGACCGATCACCCGTCCAAAATCGGACGGATCCACATTTGTTAGAAAATAAAGATTGATATTGCTCTTTGTATTTGCCAAAAGCGCATCGGCTACACACTCGGTTCCCAGATAAGATCCGCCGATTCCGACAACCACAACATCCTTCAGGGTTTTTCCTGTGGTTCCCACAAGCTTTTGCGCGTGCATGCGCTCTGAAAATAACTTAATGTGTTCGCGCACTTTTCGAATTTGCGGCATCACATCGTTTCCATCAACATGGATGGACTTTCCTGAAAAATCTCTTGTGGCAGTGTGAAGAGCAGCCCGGTTTTCAGACAGGTTGATTTTTTCCCCCCCGACCATGGCCTTAAAACAATCCACCACTTTTTTATCCCGGGCCAAATGAAATAAAAGCTCAAGAGTGGATTCGTCAATGCGCTGACGGGAAAAATCATAAAAAAAGCCGGGCATTTTCAAAGAGTACTTTGAAAAACGATCCGGATCCTGAAGAAGATTGGCCAGATGGTTTTGAGGCAGATCGATAAAATCTGCCTGTTGCTTCAGTTTTTGAATAATATTATTCATATCGATTAATTCAGTTTTTGAAATTAGTGAATTTATTTCCGCCCCCAACTTTCCATGGAGATGGCAAAAGATTCCAAAGACGAATACCCTCGTGTGCTGGAAACGGCTCCACAAAGCATTTCCTGGATCTTGTCAAGAACTTGGCAATCTTCAGAGCATTTGGGAAAACTTTGCTGCATTTCGCAGTTTTTACAGGGGCTTTTTATCAAATATCCGATATCAAAATCAAAACGGTGTTTGTGATTTGTCATTTTATCCTGTACTTCCAAGAGGCTGGCAATGTTATCAAAGGGCCTCTGCGGTTTTAGGTTTCCGGCTATCTCAGTAAAATTGGGTTTATCAAATCCTGCCGCATTTCCTTTGAAAATATCACAGCATTTTGCATTCGACAAGATAAACCGTTTGCATTATTTTGATATAAATTTAATCTTTCAAATTTGTTTCTGACATGTTATTTTTAGAAGTTTAAAGACTAATAAAATTTCAGGAGAAAATGCATGAAACCGGTAAAAGCATTCTCGCGGCGGACTCTTTTTGTAGTACTGATGTTTATGCTGCTTTTGTTCGGTATAATTAACGGACTGTTATCGGTTGGCTATCAGGCGATATCAGAAATGATTTTGGCTCTTGAGCGAATACCGGACCCGCCATCTCAGCTGGTGGAGTTTGTGAACGAAATTGTCGTGTATAAGCAACTGGCAGAAACTTATTTTCTGCCGATATCAGGGGCTTTTTTCTTTGTTTTTGCCATTGTTTTGTGGTTTTTCCTTAGAATTATAAATGGCGGGCTCTTTAAAAAAGAGCAAAAAACTGTTTCACCTAAAACGAAAAAAGGACCCGCAGAAGAGTCCCGAAAAATTAAAGAGGAAAAGAGGGAACAGGACCGGCGGATATATTTGTATTTGATTTCACTTTTGCAGCGGGAAGGAAGACTGCTTGATTTTTTTTCCGAAAATCTCGACTTGTATGAAGATTCTCAAATAGGTGCAGCCGTTAGAAATATTCATCAAAATTGTAAAAAGGTTGTTGATAAAAACCTGAGTCTGCGACCGGTTGTGGACAAAAATGAAGGTGAAGAAATAGTGGTGGAACCTGATTTTGACCCCAATGCCATCAAGTTGACCGGAAATGTCACCGGGGATCCTCCTTTTAAAGGCATTTTAAGGCATAAAGGATGGCAGACTGAAAAACCGGAGCTTCCAACGCTTTCATCGGGGCAGGATTCAAGAATTATTGCACCGGCGGAGGTGGAGGTTGTATAGAGAATACTAGGTGTAATCTTGTGAAAAAATGCAAAAGCACAGCTTTTGCACTCCTTAAAAATTTATAACTTAAATTTCAGAACCATTATTTGTTAATATGAATCAACCAGAATATATTATCGGAATTGATTTGGGAACCACCAACAGCGTTGTGGCTTATACAAAAGCGGATATGGTTGTTGGTGAAAAGCCGGAAATTAAGGTATTTGAAATACCCCAGCTGGTAGCATCAGGAACCGTTGAAAAACGGGATGTTTTGCCTTCATTTGTTTTTATTCCCGGCAAACATGATGTTGCCTCGGAGGGGCTTGATTTGCCCTGGAACGATGATCAGGAATTTGCGGTGGGTGAATTTGCCCGTAATAGAGGTGCAGAACTTCCGCAACGGCTAATTTCATCGTCCAAATCCTGGCTATGCAACACCATGGTAGACAGAAACAAGCCGGTGTTGCCCTGGGAATGCCCCGACAAAGAGAAAAAAAAATCCCCGGTAGAGGCTTCTTCGGCAATTATCGCCCATATCCGGGACGCCTGGAACCATGAAATGGCCATGGGGGAGGAAGGTATTGACGACAGCCTCCGGATGGAAAACCAGGAGATTCTTCTTACTGTACCGGCCTCCTTTGATGCTGTGGCCAGAGATCTTACGGTCAAGGCGGCTGAAATGGCTGGCTTGAGAAATATTACCTTGCTGGAAGAGCCCCAGGCGGCATTTTATGCCTGGATTGAGCACAGGGGTGACCAGTGGCGAAAACAGATTCAAAAAGGCGATCTAATCCTGGTATGCGATATCGGGGGCGGCACTACGGATTTCAGCCTTATCAGTGTTACAGAAAACAACGGTGAGCTGTCTTTGGAACGTATTGCGGTTGGAGATCATCTCCTGGTGGGTGGTGATAACATGGATCTGGCCCTGGCTTATTCAGTGGCCCGTGAAATGTCCGAAAAAGGAACACGGCTTGATTCCTGGCAGGTGCGGGGACTCTGGCACAGTTGCCGTACAGCCAAGGAGCAGCTCTTATCCCAGGAAGACCGTCAGAATTATCCGGTGACCATTCTCGGCCGCGGAACCAGCCTTATCGGGGGAACCATAAAAACTGAACTTCCTCGACAAACAGTCGAGCAGGTGATTTTGGAAGGTTTTTTCCCCCCCTGTGAAAAAAGTCATAGACCCGTGGCTCCCCAGAAAGCCGGAATCCGGGAAATGGGCCTTGTTTACGAGTCTGACCCGGCGGTAACCCATCATCTGGCCAAATTTTTAAGCGAGGCATCCGAAGCAGAACAGACAGCTTTTGCCCCCACTGCTATTTTGTATAATGGCGGCATCATGAAAGCAGGCCTGGTTCGTAAACGGATAATGGAAGTTATAAATTCCTGGATTGCGCCCGATGGTCTTGAAAGCCCAAGGGAGATCGAGACTTTCGATTTCGACCTCGCAGTGGCCAAAGGTGCCGCATATTTCGGACTGGCACGTAAAGGAAAAGGAGTACGAATTCGGGGAGGTCTCAATAAATCCTACTATATTGGTATTGCTGCAGCTATGCCCTCAGTACCGGGCATGCCCGCTCCCATGAAAGCCATCTGCGTGGGATCTTTTGGAATGGAAGAAGGTACCGGTGAGACCCTTACCGGCCAGGATTTTGCACTGGTTGTGGGAGAACCGGTAGCTTTTGATTTTCTGGGCTCTTCAAAACGCCATCATGACACGGTAGGCGCAGTGGTGGAAGACTGGGAGGGTGAAATTGATAAAATCACCACTATGGAAACCACTCTGGACGGCGAATACGGAACCGTAGTGCCTGTTAATCTGGAAGTCAAGGTAACTGAAATCGGCACTCTTGAACTCTGGTGCGTCTCTGAAGATACCGGCCGCCGATGGAAACTGGAATTCAATGTCAGAGAGAGAGACACTATTGGAACCGGATAAACGATACATTATCGGAATTGACCTGGGGACCACGAACTCTGCTGTTTCTTATGTGGATTTAACCCAGGATTTCCGGAAACAACGAATCAGAATTTTCAAGGTCCCTCAACTGACCGGCCCGGGGGAAATCACCCGATCCCATGTACTTCCGTCATTTTTGTACATCCCCGGCACGTATGATATTTCCCCGGAAGCTGTCAAAATTCCCTGGAACAGCGAAAAAAGCGCCAAACAAAACTTTGTGGGTGCTTTTGCCAGGGATCACGGCGCAAAAGTTTCCGCACGCCTGGTTTCTTCAGCCAAAAGCTGGCTGTGTCATTCAAAGGTGGACAGAAAAGCAAGGATTCTCCCTTGGGGATCAGGCGATGAGGTTTACAAGGTTTCACCCGTACAGGCCACGGCAGCTTACCTGGAACACATCAAGGACACCTGGAATGCCGAGATGGCCAAAGAAGATGAAGATTTTCTGGAAAACCAGTTGTTGACTGTAACCGTACCGGCCTCTTTTGATGAGGTTGCCAGGGATCTTACCGTGGAAGCCGCCAGTATGGCAGGGTTGCGTGATGTAACCCTGCTTGAGGAACCTCTTGCAGCTTTTTATAGCTGGCTGATTGGTCACGGCGATCAATGGGGGCGTTACGTTCGTCCAAATGAACTTATCCTGGTTTGCGATGTGGGCGGAGGCACCTCCGATTTTACCCTTATCACCCTTCAGAAGCATGAAGGAAGTCCCCGTTTCGAACGTATCGCGGTGGGTGATCATCTTATTCTCGGTGGTGACAATATGGATTTGGCCCTTGCCCGGCGAATAGAAGGGCAATTCAGCCATCGCAAAATGTCGCTTCATACCGATAGGTGGAAAGCCCTTTGTCACCAATGCCGGCAAGCCAAAGAATCCATTCTGAGCGGACATGAAAAGTCACACAAAATTACCCTTATGGGTGAAGGCAGTCAGCTGATCGCAGGTACCATTGCAGCGGAGATTAACAAAAAAGAGGTGGAGGAAACCATTGTGGAGGGTTTTTTCCCTGTGGCTGCTCCTGAGGAGGTTCAAAAAAAGGTGCCCCGCTCAGGTATTACCGAGTTTGGGCTGCCCTACGAACCGGAACCGGCCATTACCCGCCATTTGGGAAGGTTTCTGGAACAGCACAAGGAAGATGTTCAAAAATTTCTAAACCGGGACAATCCGGCTCCGGATCTCATTCTTTTCAATGGGGGTGCTCTGAAACCGGTAATTATCCAGGAGCGAATCAGGACTGCTATCCGTCACTGGTTTGGCATTACCAATGCCGAAGTACCCAGAATTCTTGAAAATCCCAATCCTGACCTTGCCGTAGCACTGGGGGCATCCTATTATGGCCTGGTAAAAATCGGAAAAGGTGTTCGTGTAGGTTGTGGAAGCGCCCGCGCATATTTCTTGGGCATATCCACCCGTGATGAGCATACCGGAACCTTTGACACCGGTAAAGCCATTTGCCTTGTGGAAAGAGGTTTGGATGAAGGTACCCATATTGAACTGGGAGAATATCAATTTGAAGTTTTGGCCAATCAGCCGGTGACTTTTAATGTTTACAGCTCCAGTTATCGTTCCGGAGATCGATGCGGAGACCTTGTGACCATCGACGACACCATGGTTGCTCTTCCACCCCTCCAAACCGTGATAAAGTTCGGTAAAAAAGGGATGCAAAAAAAGGTACCGGTTCAAATCGAAGCCGATTTTACGGAGATCGGAACCCTTGCGGTCTGGTGCCGGTCACTGATCAGCAATCATCGATGGCAACTGCAGTTTCGGCTTCGGGATGAAGCAGCCCCTGCAGAAGTTTCAGATTCCGAGATTTTTGATGAATCCGTCGTTAACGAGGCCCTTAAAAAAATCCAACACGCATTTTCCAACAAGACCGATACCACTGCTTTAAATTCACTGACAAAGGAAGTTGCCGATGTCGTGGAAATGCCCAGAGAAAAATGGCCGCTGGGATTGATTCGAAAGCTTGCCGATTGCCTTTTGGAACACAGAAAGTTGAAAAATACTTCAACGGTTCATGAAAGCCGGTGGCTGAATCTTACGGGATTTTGCATGCGTCCGGGGTTTGCCGAGGGCTTTGATCCCCAGCGCATGGCCAAATTATGGAAAATCTATCAGGAAGGAATGCGATTTCCCAAGAACGCTCAGGTTCGCAGTGAATGGTGGATTCTTTGGCGAAGAACAGCCGGCGGACTCAAGCCGGGACAGCAGCGGCAATTCAGCCAGGATTTGACTCCTGTGATGATGCCCGGAAAAGGCCCCAGAATCAAAACAAGTCCCCAGGAACGTTTAGAAATCTGGATGGCTATAGCCAATATGGAAATGCTTCATGTGAAGGATAAAATCAGGTGGGGGCAACACTTGTTATCGGAAATTTCTGTTCAAAACGCCAAAAGCCCTCATTTCTGGTCCATTTCAAGACTCGGCGCCAGATCCCTTCTCTATGGGCCCGCCGACCGGGTGATTCCCGCTGCAGAAGTCTCCCGATGGATCGATACGCTTTTAACCATCAGATGGAAAAACCCGAAACCCGTCGGTATTGCCCTGGCCCAGATGGCCCGCAAAACAGGAGATCGAATCCGGGATATAGATGAGCTTTTGGTGCAAAGAATTCTTGATTGGATGGATCAGGATAAATTCTTTAAACCTTATCAGCGCTATCTTAAAGAAATTGTTTCCATGGAAAGACAAGAACAGAACACTATTTTCGGAGAATCTCTTCCTGCAGGTCTTATTATGGAAATTGGTAACTGAAATGCGAATCGGAATGGGTTATGATGTTCACCGCTTGGTTGCCGGAAAAAAGCTGGTGCTGGGCGGCATTACCATCGATTTTGAAAAAGGCCTCGAGGGACATTCGGACGCCGATGTTTTGGTGCATGCGGTATGTGATGCACTCCTGGGTGCCGCCGGCCTGAAAGATATCGGTTTCTGGTTTCCTGACACCGATCCGGCCTACAAAGACATATACAGCATCAAACTGTTGAAAAAATGCAACAAGATGATCAGAGATAAGGGATTTTCCATCATCAATACAGATATGACCCTGTTTGCCGAGCAGCCGAAAATTTCTCCATACCGAAAAGCCATGGTCGAAAAAATCGCCGAATCCCTTGACATTGAACCGGAAAGAATAAATATCAAAGCAACCACCACCGAAGGATTGGGAATGATCGGAAAAGGGGAGGGGATTGGGGCGATGTGTATTGTGTTAATGGAATAGGGATGGGATTAATAGCTATTGATAATTACCGTTCCAATATTGTGGATAAAAGGTGCGCAATGGAAAAACCGAGCACGAGCACGTGCACGAGTACGTTCACGTGCACGGTTTGTATCAGGCAACATTGTAAAACATTTATTCCGAGCCTAAACCGGCGCCTGGTTATCCATAAGAAAATGACCTGGGCCATACTTCACAATATCCAAGTTTCGTGCACGTGAACGTACACGTGCTCGTGCTCGTGAACGGTAGTAAAAGCTGGAGATAAAATACGAAGATTTGATTTTACCGGGATGTGGGAAGAAGATAAAAACCAATTAAGAACTATTTTGCCTTTATTGTAAAACAAGGTAGGCATTGAAAAAACCCGTGCACGAGCACGTGCACGGGTTTCTTGGATAATCGGACGGCTTAGAAAATGGATTGTTTATGGTGAAAACCGGCATCCGGCTATCCATAGGAGAATAACATAAGTTATGAAAATTAAAATCTACAACACTCTGACCAAACAAAAAGAAAATTTTGAAACCATTGAACCTCAAAAAGTGCGAATGTACGTCTGTGGTCCTACTGTTTATGATTCATGTCATGTAGGGCATGCCAGATCGGTAGTGGTTTTTGATGTCATTGTTCGATTTCTTCGAAGTCAGGGCTTTGAGGTGATATATGTTCGCAATTTTACCGATATTGATGACAAGATTATCAATCGTGCAAACGAACTGGGCATCAGTGCCACGGAACTGGCTGAAAAATATATCCATGAATTTTATGAAGACATGGATTCCCTGAATGTTGAGCGGGCCACGATGGAACCCCGCGCTACGGGGTATATTCGGGAAATTATCGGGGTGATTCAACTTCTCATAGGAAAAAACATGGCTTATCCTGTGGATGGTGATGTTTACTTTTCGGTGGAATCTTACCCGGATTACGGAAAACTGTCCAGAAGAATTCTGGAGGATATGGAGGCCGGGGCCCGGGTGGCAGTGGATGAAAGAAAGAAAAATCCTTATGATTTCGCATTATGGAAAACCGCCAAGCCGGGAGAACCTTCCTGGGACAGCCCCTGGGGCAAAGGACGTCCCGGGTGGCATATTGAGTGTACAGCCATGAGCAGCGGTCTTTTAGGTGAAACCATCGATATTCATGGTGGTGGCAAAGATCTGGTTTTTCCTCACCACGAAAATGAAATTGCCCAGTCCGAGGCGGCTTTCGGTAAACAATTTGTTAAATATTGGGTTCATAACGGCTTTGTGAATATCAACCAGGAAAAGATGTCCAAATCATTGGGCAATTTTCTTTTGATCAGAGATATTCTGAAAGCCTATCATCCTGAAATCGTAAGGTTGTTTCTTTTGTCAAATCATTACCGAAGCCCCATCGATTTTAATGAAAAAGCCATGGAAGAAGCTTCCGGAGCTCTTGACAGGGTATACACGTTCCTGGAAAGGGTGGACAGAAAATTTGGTATACCTTCCGAAACAAAGCTTTCCTCTCACGGAGAGCTTTGGCGGCAATTTTGTGAAGCCATGGGTGACGACTTCAACACCGCCCAGGGACTCGGTATATTATTTTCCACTGTGCGAGATTTAAACCGCATGCTGGATGCTTCAGGTGATCAGGTATCCGATCAAATTGCACTGAGCGTTAGAAACGGTTACAGTGATGTACTGAGTATCGGAAGTATTCTTGGTATTTTCAGGCAATCTCCCCAAAGTTATTTTGATCAGAAGCGAAGGGCAGGGCTCCGGAAAGAATCCATCGATCCTGGCTGGATTGAAGTAAAAATTCGTGAAAGAACCCAGGCCAGAGCAGCCAAAAACTGGGCTGAAGCCGACAGAATCAGAGATGAGCTTTTAGAACTCAACATTATTCTGGAAGATCGTTCTGAAGGCACCGTGTGGAAATATAATGACTAAAAAAGCCTCCTTCAAACTCAAATCCCATTATAAACCAACCGGTGACCAGCCCCAAGCCATCGACCGAATTTGCGAAAATCTCTTGTACGGAAAACGCCACAATGTACTTTTGGGGGTTACCGGTTCGGGTAAGACTTTTACCATGGCCCATGTAATCGCAAGGCTTAACAGGCCGACTCTTATTATTGCCCCGAACAAAACCCTTGCTGCTCAGCTTTTCAATGAGTTCAAATACTTTTTTCCTGAAAACGCTGTAGAATATTTTGTTTCCTATTACGATTACTACCAGCCCGAGGCCTACATTCCCACCACGGACACCTATATTCAGAAAGATTCTTCCATCAATGACATGATTGACAAAATGCGCCATTCGGCAACCCGTTCGGTTCTTTCCCGAAGAGATGTTGTGGTGGTCGCCAGTGTTTCATGCATTTTCGGGCTTGGGGCACCCGAAGACTACCTGTCCATGCGTATTCACCTGGAGGAGGAAATGGAATTGTCCCGGGATCGTTTGCTGATGAACCTGGTGTCCATACAGTATGACCGAAACGATATGGATTTTCACAGGGGTGTGTTCCGGGTCAGGGGGGACCGGGTGGAAATTTATCCTGCTTATGAGGAAGACAAAGCTGTTCGGATTGACTTTTTTGGGGATGAAATTGAAAGTATATACGAGATTGACCCCTTACGGGGCACTGCCGGAAAACGCCTGTTTGAAGTGGATATTTACCCGGCCAGTCATTACGTGACCACAAAACAGACCCTGCAAAGTGCCATTGATTCCATAAAAACGGAAGTGAAAAAGCGAATCGATTATTTCAGGGCCGAAAACAAACTGATTGAAGCTCAGCGGCTGGAAGAGCGCACAAATTTCGATATAGAAATGATGCTCGAACTCGGCTATTGCAACGGAATAGAAAACTATTCCCGCCATCTGACCGGTAGAAATCCCGGCTCACCACCACCAACTCTTTTGGATTATTTTCCCGAAGATTATATGCTTTTTGCCGATGAAAGCCATATTGGTATTCCACAGATACGAGGGATGTATCGCGGAGACCGGTCACGAAAAGAAACCCTGGTCAACTATGGTTTCAGACTGCCGTCGGCTCTTGACAACCGCCCTCTCAATTTCGAGGAATTCACCCAAAGAATCCGCCAGATCATTTATGTTTCCGCCACACCGGCGGATTACGAAATGCAAATGGGCGCCGATGCTCTTGTGGAACAAATCGTACGTCCTACAGGGCTTTTAGATCCGGAAATAGAGGTCAGGAGTGCAAAGCATCAGGTTGATGACCTTTACGACGAAGTGCTGACACGGGTCAAAAAAAACCAAAGGGTGCTGGTTACCACCCTGACCAAGCGGATGGCTGAGGATTTAACTGAGTACTACTCGGATATGGGAATCCGAGTCAGGTATCTTCACTCGGACATCAGCACCCTCGAAAGAATGGATATTATTCAGGAGCTGAGGTCAGGCACTTTTGACGTTCTGGTAGGGATCAATCTTTTAAGGGAAGGACTCGATATTCCCGAGGTCTCCCTGGTGGCCATCTTGGATGCGGATAAGGAAGGTTTTTTAAGGTCTGCCAGATCCCTGGTTCAAACCTGCGGACGTGCCGCCAGAAATGTTGACGGAAAAGTTATCATGTACGCCGAGGTGGTTACAGCATCCATGAAATTCGCCATTGATGAGACCCACAGAAGGCGAAAAATCCAGGAGGCCTACAACAAGGCCCATAACATTACTCCGGAAAGCATCCACAAAGAAATCAAACATGTTTTCGAGTACAAAAACGAGATGCTTTCAGATCCTGCACCAAAAGTGGCGGAGTCTGTCTCAGCCTATGGCGGTTCCCGGAATATTGAAGCTGCTGTGGAAAATTTGGAAAAAGAAATGGCCGAGGCTGCAAAATTAATGGAATTTGAAAAAGCCGCAGAACTTCGGGACCAGATCAAAGTATTAAAAAAAATCATGCTTTTTGAATTTTAATTGTCCGGCATGGCCGAATCCCTCCTGGAAAAATTATCGAGAGTTTCAACCGCACCCGGTGTTTACCTGATGAAAAGCAACACGGGTCAGGTTATTTATGTGGGTAAAGCCAGGAATCTGAAAAAACGACTGGCTTCCTACTTCAACCGGCCTTTGCAGCTTGACATGAAAAGCGGGGTTTTGGTCAAACAAATCGCCGATTTTGATACGATCATCACGGCCACCGAAAAAGAAGCTCTGATTCTGGAATCGACACTTATCAAGCGTTATCGGCCCCGATACAATGTCCTGTTAAAAGATGACAAACGATATCCTGTCTTAAAGCTCGATGTAAAAGACGATTATCCCAACCTTACCATTGTTCGCAAAATTCAAAATGACGGTGCGCTTTATTTCGGTCCTTATGCTTCCCCGGGCGCTGTTCGGCAAACCCTTAAATTTATCCATAAAACATTTCGCCTCAGAAAATGCCGTTCTAAAAAAGTCAAACCCAGAACCCGGCCTTGCCTTCATTGCCAGATCGAAGGATGCACCGCACCTTGCTGCATGGAGGTTAAGCCTCAGGATTATCATCAAATAGTTAAGGAAGTCATACTTTTTCTAAAGGGTCGAACCCCTGAGCTGATTTATGACATTAAAAAGGATATGCAAAAAGCCGCAGCCTCTCAGGAGTTTGAAAAGGCGGCCAGGCTCAGGGATAAAATGTTTGCTCTCCAAACGACCCTGGAAAAACAGGTGACCGTCACCACTGACTTTATTGACCGGGATGTCCTTGCTGTTGCAGGCAAACACGGACTTTTCATGATTACCAAGCTGATGATTCGCTCCGGATTTCTCATAGGCTCCCATAATTACGATTTTTCAGACAAACTGGCCACCAGGGTAGAAATTTTGGAAGCCTTTATTAAACAACACTATGAAACCTCCCATTTTATCCCCGGTGAAATTCTGCTTCCTTTCAACACCGAAGAAATTCCGCTCCTGGAAGTCTGGCTGGAAAGCCTTAAAAAGCAAAAGGTCCATATCTTTTATCCCCAGAGAGGCGAAAAAGCGCGTCTCATGGAAATGGCTGTTCAGAACGCGGAAAGTGCTTTGGAAGAATTCATGGCCTCTGTCTATTCGGCCAGCAAAATAATTGAATATCTTCAAAAATCACTCCGCATGGACAAGCCACCTGCGCGCATAGAGTGCTTTGATAACTCAAACATTTCCGGATCGGAACCCGTTTCCGCGATGGTTGTTTTTGAAAACGCAAAACCCAAAAAGTCCGCCTACCGAAAATTCAAAATTAAAAGCGTCACAGAACCCAATGATTATGCTTATATGCAGGAAGCCTTGAAAAGACGCTATGGCAAAAAAGGTGAAAGAGCGGATACATTGCCGGATCTGCTCATGGTGGACGGCGGCAAGGGACATCTGAATATCGCCGTGTCAGTGTTAAAGGATCTGGGCCTTGCCGGAAAGTTTTATGTAATCGGGATTTCAAAAAAAGATACAAGTCGTGGAGAAACACAAGACAAAATATACGTTCCAGGACGCGTCAATCCCATGAACGTATCGGGAGATCAACTGCTGTTTCTTCAGCGCATCAGGGATGAAGCCCACCGCTTTGCCATTACATTTCATCGTAAACAGCGTAAAAAAAGCACACTTCATTCCATACTGGATGACATACCCGGAATCGGAAAAAAAAGAAAAGAGGCATTGATGAAATATTTCGGAAGTATCTCAAAAATCCGGGAAGCTTCCCTTGACCAACTTCTTGAAGTCCCCGGTATTACCAGAACAGCCGCAGGGGCTTTATATAAAGCAATGAGGGGAAACATATAGGTGATTTCCATCAGATATGGTTTTACTTGTAGGTGCGAATTCATTCGCACAGAGGCGTATGTGCAACCAGCAAGTCCCCATTTAGCAAGAGGGGATTTAGGGGGATTTAAAAACGCCTCAAATCCCCCCTGTCCCCCCTTTTCAAAAGGGGGAGAACGTTTGCAATCATCTTTCAATAATCCAGGTTCTTCAGAGTTTCCACCATCTCTTTTACCGCGCCGGCAGACTTGTTAAGCGCCGCCTGTTCAACGTCGGTGAGTTTAATTTCGATGATTTCCTCGATCCCATTGGAGCCCAGTTTGACAGGCACTCCGATAAACAAATCGCGAATACCATATTCTCCTTCCAGCAATGCGGCACAAGGCAAAATTTTCTTTTTGTCTTTTAAAATTGATTCGGTCATTTCTACGGCAGCCGATGCCGGTGCATAGTAAGCGCTTCCTGTCTTGAGAAGGCTGACAATTTCCGCGCCTCCATTGGCGGTTCTTTTTACCAGTGCCTCGATTCGTTCCGGCGTCATTAACTCGGTGATGGGAATGCCTGCCACCGTCGAATACCGCGGTAGAGGCACCATGGTGTCTCCATGACCACCCAGCACAAAAGCATGTGTATTTTCCACAGACACGTTCATTTCCATGGAAATAAACGTTCGAAAACGCGCTGAATCCAACACTCCGGCCATACCCATAACCCGGTTTTTTGGAAAACCGCACGCCTCAAATGCCACATGGCACATGACATCCAAAGGATTGCTGACAATGATCAAAACAGCATTGGGAGACTTTCGAGCCACTTCCTTAGCCACACTTTTTACAATTCCGGCATTGGTGCTGATCAGATCATCACGGCTCATTCCGGGCTTTCTTGGAATACCGGCGGTAATGATGACAATATCGGAATTTTCAGTTTCATCATAACCATTGGTTCCGATCAAACGGGCATCATGCTTTTCGATGGGGGCTGCCTCTGCAAGATCCAAAGCCTTGCCCTGTGGAACACCCTCGACAATATCCACGAGAACGACATCGCACAGCTCTTTTTCTGCCAGCCGTTGTGCCGCTGTAGCTCCCACGTTGCCTGCTCCAATTACTGTTACTTTTTTGTCCATATTTGTCTCCTTATCTGAAAAAGGTTCTAAGGGAAGTTAATAAAAACCACCGCCATTGAATACCCATAATTTATCCTGTTTTTATTTATCATCTTCCTTTCTTATCTTTTGAACACATAACTTCTTTTATTGTCAACACATTTATATCTTTCTCAAATGTTGACAATAAACATCAAAAAAGGCTAAGAGTTAAACGATACGTTTTGGAGCACGGATTAATGCTGGTTTCTTTTTTTCGGAGAAAAAGCTGATGGCGAGTATTAATTTTAAAAAAAAGGAAATTGAGTGTAAAATTGTCTATTATGGTCCCGGAAGGAGCGGTAAAACCACTAATCTGGAGTATATTTTCAAATCCTACAAAAATTATGTGTCTGGCGAGATGATTTCCATTAAAACAGAGGGAGACCGCACCCTTTTTTTTGATTTTCTTCCAATGGGAATAGGAAAAATCAAGGGATTTAATGTTCGTCTTCAACTGTATACAGTTCCGGGACAAGTGCAATACAAATCCACCAGAAAGCTGGTTTTAAAACAGGTGGACGGCATTGTGTTTGTTGCTGATTCCGTGAATGTCCGCCGTGGGAAAAACATACTTTCTCTTCAGGATATGCAGGCAAATCTAAAAGAATATGGTATTAGTATTTATAAAATCCCACTGGTTTTACAATATAACAAGAGGGATTTGGGGGATCAGGGCATTCCTTTAATGACCGTTGAGCAGATGGAAAAAGAGCTCAACAGCCAGTTACGGGTGCCGTCGTTTCCGGCAAGTGCGATGATTGGCACGGGTGTTGGAAAAACCCTGAAGGAATGCTTGAAGTTGACAATTGTATCTATCCGGAAACAATTAAAATTGGCGCAATGATGGATAATAAAACAGATTTAAGCGGCAATCTCGAGTTTTTAACTCTGGCGGATTTAATTCAATTGCTCGGTTCAAATGGTGTTACCGGAATTTTGCGCGTTATTGGGCATTATTCGCAGCATTCGGGGATGATTTTTTTTGAAAAAGGAAATCCGATCAATGCCCGTAATGGATCTCTAACCGGAATTGATGCCCTAAACTCTCTTTTTGGTTGGACCAAAGGAGAGTTCGAATTTTCAAGAACACCGGTAAGTGTTGAAGCCATGATAAAAAAGAGCCGAATGCAGATTATTTTGGATGGCATTCGAATGCTCGATGAAGGGATAATAGAAAAGGCAGGGCCTGTATATTATGAAAAAACAACGGCTTCCGAGTCACAACAAGCAGGTGTCGGCCCCATAGTTAAAGGGCCTATGGTGGATTATATCTATGTGGTTGATGAAGAAGAATTCGAAGATGGCGAAGAAATCGTTGTCGAGGGCAAACATGGAAGCTGGATCTGGGTGATTCTGGAAGGCGTTGTCCAAATCAGCAAAGAAACTTCTCAAGGTCGTGTCAAAATATTAAGATTAAGCAATGGAGCCTTCATCGGAAGTATCGCTTCTTTTCTCTTGGGGGGAAATATCCGCAGTGCCACAGCCATTGCCCTGGGCAAAGTACAACTCGGAGTACTTGATTCTCAACGTCTTTTTGTCGAGTTTTCAAGATTGTCGCCAGAGTTGCGGGAGGTGCTCCTCAGTCTTGACAGAAGATTAAAACAAGTGACCATCAAGGCTGCCAGCCACTATTTTCGCCGGGAAAAAAACAACCTGACCTTTTCCAGGAAAAATGAACTGATCCGCCAGGGTGACTCAGAAGAAAGGCTGTTTAGAATATCAAAGGGTTATGCGGATATCGTTCGAAAAAGCGAATCCGGAGAGTTTGTCATAGGTACACTGGAGCAGGGCGATTTTATCGGCAATATTCCTTTTATCAATATGGGGCTGGAGCCTGAAGCCGCCTCCATATTTGTTTCCGAAGACATCGAATTGAATCCTTTGGATCATCAGGGACTACAGGAAGAATTTGGTCAATTGTCCAATATGTTTAAAAACATCATTGAAAATTTAGCCACCAATATATCGGTTACCTCCCTGGTGCCGGAATCTTATAAACACAACACAGAAAACCCCTAATCAACCAAAAAAGGAAAAACCATGGCGAACAAGGAAAAAAGACGATATCCCCGAATCGAATCCCTAAACCTTATCGCTTATGCGTGTCTGAATGAAAATCAACAACCCGTCAACCAAGGCATGGGCAGAACACTCAATGTATCGCGAGTGGGGTTGCTTTTAGAAACCGCTTATCCTTTGGATTGTGAAAACATTTTACTCATTGATGTCGGTCTCATGGATGATCTCATCGATATTATCGGCCGTGTAGTCCATACAAGACTCAATAAAGATGGGAAGCATGAGACGGGAATTGAATTTGTAGAAATAGACGAGGGTTCCGCATTGATACTCAAAAAATATATTGATGCGTTCAACGAAATTTATAGTTAAAAACAATAAGGATTAGCTTATGAATCAGCCTTTGTTCAAAACTGAATTTGAAGATATGAAACTATTGAAAAGAGGGAAAGTCAGAGACATTTATGACCTGGGAGACAAAATCCTGCTGGTTGCCACGGATCGGATATCCGCTTTCGATGTGGTTATGCCTGATGCGGTGCCCCAAAAAGGGGCAGTCTTGACTCAGATATCGCTTTTCTGGTTCCGGCTCATGGAATCGATTTGCCCCAACCATGTCCTTGCCAGCGATGTTGAACAATATCCTGATATATGTAAACCGTACGCTGAGATTCTTGCAAAAAGAAGCATGCTGGTGAAAAAAACAACCCCACTTCCCATTGAATGCGTGGTTCGTGGCTACATTTCCGGCTCAGGGTGGAAATCCTATCAGGAATCAGGACAGGTCTGCGGAATTGATCTTCCCGAGGGCTTAAAAGAATCCGAAAAACTCCCTGAACCGATATTTACGCCATCCACAAAAGAAGAGCAGGGTTTGCACGATGTCAATATTTCATTTGAGGAAGCCGTTGAAAAAGTCGGCAGGGAAACAGCCGAACGAGTCAAAGCGCTGAGTATTGCCATATATAAAAAAGGGTCTGAAATAGCCGACGAAAAAGGAATTATTATCGCTGATACAAAATTTGAATTCGGCTTGTCAGATGACGGCCTCATTTTAATCGATGAAATCCTTACCCCCGATTCTTCAAGGTTTTGGCCCAAATCGGATTACAAACCGGGAGGGTCCCAAAAAAGCTTTGATAAACAATATCTGAGGGATTATCTCCTTTCGCTGGATTGGGACAAAACCCCCCCGGCGCCTTCTTTACCGGATAATATAATTGCCGCAACCCGCGACAAATATTTGGAGGCCTTCAGAAAACTCACCGGCAAAACAGATGTGCTATGAACACAAAAGCATTGAAATTTCCCGTATAAGCATCGATAGTGAGAACTTTCGTATCACCACGAAAAAAAACAGCGATGATCTTATCAAGTCAATTGCATGCCTGGGAATAATCAACCCTCCGGTGCTTGTGCCCCGAGATGATGAATTTATAGTCGTATGCGGCTTCAAAAGAATTGAAGCCGCAAGGGTTTTGAACTTTTCAAACATCCATGCCTCCATTTTGCCACCAGAAATCCCGAAAAAACAATGCATCCGCCTTAGCATTGCCGACAACGCTTTCCAAAGATCTTTAAATATCATTGAAGTATCAAAATCTTTTGCGCTTCTCCAAAAATATTTCAGCCATTCCGAAATTATAAAAGAGGCTGACCTTTTGGGGCTGCCATCAAACCCGGGCTATCTGGAAAAAATCGCACCCCTTTGCCGAATGCCCGAATCCATCCAGCAAGCAATCCTTGCCGATTTGATTTCACTTCCGACAGCATGGCAATTGTCCCAAATGCCTGAAGACCAGGCAATTGCTTTTGCCAAAATTCTTTCAGCCTTAAATTGCAGCCTCAACAAGCAGCGGGAAATAATAACGCTGATAAAAGAAATCAGCCACCGGGATGATGTATCTGTTTTTGAGATGTTAATGGATAATTCCATACAAAAAATTGTTCATGATGATAATTTGGATACCAATCAAAAAACCCGGCAAGTCAGATACGAGTTGAGAAGACGCCGCTATCCCCAAATCACAAGAGCAGAAAAGAAATTTTTATCCCAAATCAAAAAGCTGGGCCTGGGCGAAAAGTTCAGGATCATACCCCCCCCGGGATTTGAAGGGGATACCTATCGTCTGACCATTGATTTCAAAAGTTTAGAAGAAATTAAAACCCATCAAAAAAAACTCGATAAACTTATTGCTGACCCTGAGTTTATAAGTATCTTCTAAGCAACCTCAATCGGAGTGCAAAAGCTGTGCTTTTGCATTTTTTGCGAAAGCACAGCGTTCGCACTCCGATTGCCAAAGCACAGCGTTCACGGTCCGACCGCAAAAGCACAGCTTTTGCACTCCTTTGCCTATTTAAATACCCTGCCATACAACCGACCATGGGAAAATGAATTTTTTTTTAAAATAAATATAATTTTACTTGACAAACGGTTCATATTTATTAAAAGTGCAAATTAAGAACTAAATGGGATTCAGAAAATTATGGGAATACAGGAACGCAAAGAAAGAGAACGAGAACGGCGGCGGCAGCAGATCATGGTTGCGGCCAAGAGAGTGTTTTCCGTCAAGGGGTTTACCAAAGCGACCATGGAAGACATCGCCAAGGAAGCCGAACTTAGTCCCGGAACGCTCTATCTGTATTTCAAAAACAAGGATGAACTTTATGCATCCCTTTCGCTTCGGATACTTCAGTATTTATTGATTCGTTTGGAACATGTGAATGCCGAGCCTGATCAGACCCCCGAGCAAATGATCGAATCTTTGAAGGAGGCAATGTATGACGTTTATGAATTTGATCCTCTGATTCTCGTTAACATGTTTCATTTGCAATCGAGTGAAGCCTTGAAAAATTTAACACCTGAGCTTCTGTCTGAAATCCGGGAACTTTCCCGAAATTCTTTAAATACCATGGCAAAGATATTTGAAGAAGGAATAAGCAGGGGTACCTTTATCGAAAAGAAACCGTTGACTTTTTCAAATATCATATGGGCCATGTTTTCAGGAATTGTTTTATGGGAGGAAAGCAAGAGAATATTGAATGAGGGCAGCGACTCATTAAAAGAAACCCTTGAAATTGCTTTCGATATTTTTGCCGAAGGGATTAAGAAGAATGAAAGGGGGTGAGTCTGTAAGTTTCCGTACTATTTATGGAAAGGGGGGATTTTGGGTCAGGAAGGCAATCGGATTTCAAACAAATATTTAGTTTTTTAAAAATGATATGTTTTTTTCTCTTTTAGGGGCAAACATGATTGGTTGAGGGAGAAATCGATGGCGGAAAAAGAATATACTGAAACATCCGAGGCTCAAATAGCTGTTCATTGGGGGGAAGAAGGCTATTATATGCCCAGCGTCAAGTTTATCGCACAGGCGAATATGACGGATGAAAGCATTTATGATCGTTTCAGCATGGACAATTTCCCGGACTGTTTCAAAGAGTATGCGGATCTTTTGGACTGGTATAAGTATTGGGATGAAATTTTGGATACCAGTGATGCTCCGTGCTACAAGTGGTTCAAGGGGGGATTGCTCAATGTCAGCTACAACTGCATTGACCGTCACCTGGCCGGAAACAGCAATAAAACAGCCATCCATTTTGTCCCTGAACTTGAGGAAGAAAAAATCGAGCATGTGACCTACCGGGAGCTTTGGGTGCGGGTCAACGAGATGGCGGCTGTGCTTCTTGATTTTTGCGGACTAAAAACCGGCGATCGTGTCACACTTCATCTTCCCATGCTGCCTGATCTTCCCGTCACCATGCTGGCCTGTGCCCGACTGGGGATCATTCACTCCCAGGTATTTGGAGGGTTTAGCGGAAGTGCCTGTGGAGACAGAATCACAGACTCCGGCAGCAGCGTTCTCATTACCATGGATGCTTATTATCGGGGCGGCAAGCTTCTCAATCACAAGCAAAAGGCAGACGAAGCTGTAGGGATTGCAGAAAAACACGGACAAAAGGTCGATAAAGTTTTGATATGGCAGCGTTATCCCGGCAAATATTCTGCATCGACCCCCATGGTTGAAGGAAGAGACTTCTTTGTCAACGAAGTCATAAAAGATTATTATGGCGCACGGGTAGAGCCTGTCAAAATGCCGGCCGAAGCACCGTTGTTTCTCATGTACACCAGTGGTACCACCGGAAAACCCAAGGGATGCCAGCACGACACCGGCGGGTACCTGGCCTGTGTCACCGCAACATCAAAGTATGTTCAAGATATTCATCCGGAAGACGTTTACTGGTGCATGGCGGATATCGGATGGATTACCGGCCATTCCTATATCGTCTATGGCCCGCTATCCATTTGTGCATCGACGGTCATTTATGAAGGTATCCCCACCTATCCTGATGCCGGAAGGTGCTGGCGGATCGCCCAGGACCTGGGGGTCAACATTTTCCACACAGCACCCACAGCCATTCGGGCGTTTAGAAAAACCGGGCCGGAGGAACCGGCCAAATATAACTATGAATTCAAACATATGACCACCGTTGGAGAGCCCATCGAACCCGAAGTTTGGAAATGGTACTATGAAGTGGTGGGAAAGGGAAAAGCCGTTATTGTGGATACGTGGTGGCAGACAGAAACCGGTGGATTTCTGTGCAGCACCATCCCGGCCATCAAGCCCATGAAACCCGGCAGTGCAGGCCCCGGTATGCCCGGCATTCATTGTATCATTTACGATGACAAGGGCAATGAAGTGCCCCCTGGCAAAGGAATCGCGGGAAATCTCTGTATCCGGAATCCTTGGCCGGGAATGTTTCAGACCATCTGGGGAGACCGGGACCGTTTTGTACGCCAGTACTTTGAAAAATACTGTAAAGATTCCAGCAGCAAGGACTGGAGAGACTGGCCCTACTTGACAGGCGATGCGGCCATGATGGCCGAAGACGGCTATGTTCGTATTCTGGGGCGTATTGATGATGTTATCAATGTTTCCGGTCATCGCCTGGGAACAAAAGAACTTGAATCTGCGGCCCTTGTAGTTGAAGAAGTAGCCGAAGCGGCTGTTGTACCGATCAGGCACGATATCAAGGGTGTTGAGCCGGATATTTATGTGGCACTAAAACCCGGATACGAACCCAGCGAAGAAATCGCCCAAAAGGTAAACGCTGCACTGGTTCGTGAAATCGGTCCTATTGCCAAGGCACGTAAAGTCTGGATTGTCCCCGACATGCCCAAGACACGCTCAGGAAAAATCATGCGGCGCGTGCTTGCCGCCATTTCCAATAAAAGCGACGTGGGCGATACCATGACACTTGCCAACCCGGAAGTGGTGGAAGACATCAAGAAAATGGTAGAGAATTAACCTGTAATAACCTCTATCTTAAACATTAACATTAACGGAAATCGGAAAGGAGGTGAGAATACAAAAAAAACGCAGGCTTTGCAGCTAATAGAGTTATCCATATCCGGTTAGCCGGTCAACTGAATTGACATAAGGCATAGGAGGAATTAAAAATGTTGGGTGGAGTCACTTGGGTTTATATTTTTTTGGCGATTTATATTATTTATTGCTTTTACTGGGGCTTGAAAGGATATTTTACTGAAAAGACCTCCTCGGGCTACTCTATCGCTGGGCGGTCGATTCCTTTCATCGCGTTTTTAATGGCGGCCACAGCCGCATCTTTTTCCGGATGGACCTTTATCGGGCATCCAGGATTGATCTGGCGCGACGGTCTGGCTTATGCATTTGCATCCTTTTACGTATTTTGCATTCCCATGACCGGCGCTTTATTTGCTAAAAGAAACTGGTTGATGGGCAAACGTTACGGGTTTGTTACCCCCGGTGACATGTACGCCTATTATTACAACTCGGAAGCAACCCGCTGGTTGACAGTCTTCACTGCTGTTTTGTATTCCATTTTCTACTCGGCAATCCAGTTGATGGCTGCCGGTGCGTTGTTCGAGGTTATCGCCGGCGTGCCATTTACTTTTGGAGTGCTTTTCCTTTCATTTATCGTGTGGTTCTATGTGTGCACCGGAGGTCTCAAGGCAAGTACATGGGTTGGCGTTATCCAGTTCATCTTGCTGGTAGGCGGTATTATCATTATTGGTATTTATGTTCTTACCCATCCGATTTTCGAAGGTTGGGGGGCATTTTCCGCAAATGTTGCTTTGCTCGAGACCAGATATCTGGAAGTACCAATGGTAATCAACTGGGGTCTGGGTGGTGGATGGACCGCGGTAATGATTCTTACCTATATGTTTGCACTCATGGGTATTCAATCATCTCCGGCTTTTACCATGTGGAACTTCGGCATTAAATCCCCGGCACCCCTTGCCTGGCAGCAGACGTTCATGTCATGTTTTGTGGTTGGTTTTGCTCTGTTCTTCTTTTCCGCATTCCAGGGCATGGGCGCCAAGGTATTGGAAGTGGCAAATGATCCGGCATTTATGTCTGCTGCAGCAGAAGTCGGCGGGCTTACGGACAGAACTGTCGTACCCATCTTTATGAAACTGTACCTGCCGCCGTTTATGCTGGGAATAGTTTTTGTAGGTGCTATTGCCGCTATTCACTCAACTGCGGCACCTTATCTGGGAACCGGCGGATCTATCCTGCTCCGTGACGTCTATTGGAGATACATCAAAAATCAGGAAGCCACCCATGCCGAGCAGATTTGGGTGAACCGTATTCTTGCCACCGTACTGACAATAGCTGCTTTGGCCGTTGGTCTGACTTCACAGGCGGCTCTCGTTATCCTTGGAGCCCTGGCCACAGCTTTTGGATTTGTGATGTACCTATTCCAGGCTGGAGTTCTCTGGGGATTCAGATTCCCGTCCATGGGTGCTGTTCTGGGCACGCTGGCCGGTCTGATTGCCGTAACCCTTACCTATCGTGTCTGGCCCAACCCGCTGTCAATGCACTGTGCTTTCTGGGGTACGTTCGTTGCCTTCATTGTGGCTTACCTCTGCAGGGGGCTTGGAATAAAAGATGACGAAGAAACCATCAAGCGCCAGCAGGAGGTGCGCAATTTCCTCGACGACATTGATGCACCAAGCGAGTCAGGCCAAGCATGGCGAAATGTCTGGAAATATGTCGTCATCGGCTGGTATGTTATTGCTATCGGACCTCTCTGCATTATGGCCAACAGCTGGTTTACATTCGGAGGGTTCACACCGGTGTGGTCATGGCAGATTTTCTGGTGGATCATTGGTATTGTCGTGATGTGGGGATGGAGTTTCAAATCTGAAATGTCCACCACAAGTCCTGTACAGATCGAAAGGGCTGAAAAAGAAACCATGATCGTTATAAAAGAAGCTTAATCGAACTATCTTTACCAGGAGGTAGCCAATATGGATAAAGAAGATATTTATCTTATCGGCGTGATTGCATTCGCTGTTTTGTGGACCGCCTCTTTTGGTTTGGGTCTTTTCGGTTAAGCTGAACCCTGTTAAGTTAAGGCCGGAAGATATGAAATTATCTTTCGGCCTTTTTTATTGCAAATCTTGACTTTTTGGTTAAAATAGCTGAAAATTTACGTATGAAATAATTTTGTTATAAATAATATGCAAAGGAATCATTACCATGGAAAGACTGCCTCCCAAGGAAATTCAGTGTGATTGCGGACATACTTTCACCATTGACCGAAGAAGATACTGGTGTGAAAAGTGCGCAAATCCGGTTTATTATTATGAGAATGAAAAAAATACGCACAAATGGAATACTTTCCTAATTTATTTGGCAGCATTAGGTGCGATTAGTTTTTTAGCATATGTCTTTATTGAAATGATCGTTATTCCTTGGAGTTCGCTGCAATGAGGTTCTGATATTATTACCCCGCACCCTGACACTCCCCCGCCGGGAGAGGAAATAAAGGGCTTTTGGTTCAGGTACTATATCGCAAACCAGTTCATCATACAGCCAAGTAAGTATCGAAAAGGGAGATAGTGAATCCCAACAACAAATACTGGTGGTTCGTTGCAGTCTCTTTCACCATCGCACTTGCTTTGGTGGTAAGCCTCGGGTTCTTTTTATGGCAGCAGCTTTCGCCTTCTGAAGCCGAAATGCTTCTGCGAATAGCCAGGGAGCGTTTCATATATATTTTCGGTGTTGTTTTTGTTATTCTCGCCGGTTTCGGGTTTATTCTCGACGCCATTTTCAACAACTACATCATTCCCATCAATAAGCTTATTGAAGAAGTTACCATAATCAATTCCGTGAATCCTTCCCACCGAATCAAAGTGGAAGGAAGCAAAGAGATCGGACGTCTGGCCAAAGCGATTAACCGGGGAGCAGACCGGCAGGAAGATTTGCGGGCAAACGTGGAACAAAAAATCCAGATCGCCAAAGCAGATCTCGAAGAGGAAAAAAACCTGCTGGCGGCTTTTATGGCGGAACTTCCCGAGGGGATTCTCATATGCAATGCGGAAGGTCGAATACTTTTTTATAATAAGCGTGCAAGGGAGTTTCTGGAAGGTCAGACGGAAAATGATTCCCCATTGAATAAAACCGGGAGGTTTATCGGGCTTGGGCGCTCGATATTTGGAGTCATTGATAAAAACGTGATTGTTCACGCCCTCGATGAAATTGCCGAAAAATTGAGGCGTGAAGAACTCAACATCGCCGCTTACTTTGTCATTGTAGGTAAAGAAGGCAACCTGCTCAGGGTGGAAACGGTCCCGATTTTAAATCAGCAGCGGCAACTGACCGGTTTTATCACCATTTTTTATGATATTACTCAGCAAATTCAGGTGGACAGCCGGGTTGATTTTTTACTGAAAAACCTTTCCAGGGGTATCAGGGCTTCTGTGGCCAGTATCCGGGCTGCAATCGAAGCCATCCTGGAATATCCTCACATGGATGAAGAGCAGCAGAAAAAATTCAACGAAATTATCCATAAAGAAGCTCTCGCACTGGGCTATCTTTTGGACAAAGCCGCCATCGATTATTCGAGCCATGTTAAAACCGAGTGGCCTCTCGTTAAAATGCCTGCTGAGGATCTGGTGGAAACCATTGCAAAAAGAGCCGATAAGGCACTTGGAATTCAACTGTCAACGGAAACCAACGGTTCTGATGAATGGGTTAAGGTGGACAGCTACTCCATTATTACCTCTATCCTTTATATTCTGAATCAAATTAAAAAACAGTTTGACGGGAAAAATTTTGCTTGTACTTTGAGCAGGAAAGGAAGATTCGTCAATATTGATCTTTTATGGGAAGGCGGCTCTATCAAGATGGAAACACTTAAAAAATGGGATGAACAGCCGTTGATGATCGAAGATGAAGGTATTCCTCTCACGCTCAAGGAAGTTGTCGGGCACCATGAGGCGGAAATCTGGTCTTATTCCTGCCGGGACGTGAAAAATCAGTCCTATCTGCGCTTTTGTCTCCCTGCCGTCGAAGCGGTAGAGTCCGATAATATCCGTACCATGACCATCGTTCCGGATAGTCGTCCCGAGTTCTACGATTTTGACCTGTTCAATCAACCGGGACAGAATCCGGAACTGGATGACCTTTCGCTGCTGTCTCTTACATATACTGTTTTCGATACGGAAACCACCGGTCTGGATACGAGAGGAAACGACGAAATTATTGCTATCGGCGCTGTTCGGATCGTCAATGGGCGCATTCTTCATGATGAAATTTTTGATCAACTCATTGATCCCAAACGTCATGTACCTATAGAATCTATTAAAATTCACGGGATACAACCGGAAATGCTTGAAGGACAGCCGACCATCGACCAGGTTCTTCCTTTGTTCCACATGTTTGCCGAAGATACGGTACTTGTAGCCCATAATGCCGCCTTTGATATGCGAATGCTGGAGTTGAAGGAAAAACAAACCAACATCAAATTTATAAACCCCGTCCTCGATACGCTGCTGCTGGCAGCCGTGGTAAACCCTGCCCAGGAAGATCAAAGCCTGGAATCGATTGCTAACCGGCTGGGTATCAGTATAGTGGGAAGACACACCGCTTTGGGTGACACGCTTGCTACGGCGGAAGTTTTTTTGAAATTTATCCCTCTGTTGGCCCAACAGGGTATCCATACCATGAAAGAAGCCCGTCAGGCCTCAAAAAAGACCATGTATGCCAGGTTGAAATATTAGTCAGGTAAGTGGAACATTAAGGAGTTTCTATGAGTGATCAGGCTTTTGAATTTTTATCTACCATACCCCCCTTCTCGGAGCTTCCCAAAGAGGAGTTGAAAAATTACGCCAGAAGGGTTTGGATTGAAAAAAAGATTAAAGGCACGGTGCTTTATTCTCAGGGAAAAACAAAAGTCAATCATTTAATTATTGTCAACAGCGGGTCCATTGAAGCTTACCATGGAATCAGGGGAAAAAAAACGTTTACCGTTTTTCTTCAGCGGGGGGATTTGTGCGGAGCAGTCTCCATGTTGATGAACTCGGGCATTTCTTTCAGGACCGTGGCTGTAGAAAAAGATGCCGCTTATTATGTTATGCCTGAGAAACCTTTTTTTGAGATGTGCAATCGCCATGAATTCATCAAAGAATATTTTGTGGATATTTACAGCCAAAGAATGCTTGATGAATCTTACGTTTCCACACTGGCCATAGAGCAGTCTTTTCAGTTTCTTGTAAGTGTTGTTCCGTTTTCTTTTCTTCCTGATGATGAAATCGAAAAGGTGGCCGGCAAACTTTCTATCGTTCACTACCCCAAGGGCTCAATCATGTGTGTTCAGGGACAGACAAAGCTTGATTACCTTTACATCATCCAAAGGGGGGCTGCCGAACGTTACTATGAGGAAGGCGATCAGAAAAGGCTGCTGGGGCTTTTGGGGGAAGGGGAGCATTTTGGGGGTATCACGCTTCTGGTAAATGATGCCCTTGCCGTACGCACACTAAAGTGCACCGAAGATTGTTATTTTTATATTTTGCCCAAAAAAGAGTTCTTGGCTCTTTGCAGAGAGTATGAGGTTTTTTCCGAATATTTCACGGATACTTTCGGAAAACGAATGCTTGACAGATCCTATGCCGCCATTGTGTCAAAGTCCCTTTATCAGGGGCATGAAGAACAGCAGTTTTTCAACCAGCCGGTGGAGACGGTTTATAACCGGGATCTAGTCTACTGTGATTCCGGGGTTTCCATCCAGGAAGCCGCAAGTATTATGGCGAGGCACAAATCAAGTTCCGTTTTTATCAAGTCCTCCAATAACAACTTTACCGGTGTTCTTACGGATGCCGATCTGAGAAATAAAGTCGTATCCGCAGGATATGATATCCATCGACCAGTGGCCGAAATTGTGTCCAACCCGATCAGTTTAATTCCCAAGGAAGCCCTCATTTTTGAAGCCATGATACAGATGACCCAAACGGGGGTCAAACACCTGGCTGTGACGGATATGGATGAAAAAGTCATCGGGGTGGTGACCAATCGTGATCTTTTAAATGCACAGGAACAGTCACCCTTCTTTCTTGTGCGGGAAATTACCGAAGCAGCATCTCTCGAATCCATTATCGATAAACACAGCCAGCTTCCCGGTGTTATCAAAACCCTTATTCATGGGGGTGCCAAGTCTAAAAATGTAACCCGCCTTGTCACCACTATTTCAGATACCATCTTGAAGAAACTGATAGATTTTGCCATCCAGGATCTGGGAGATCCTCCTGCGCGTTTTGCTTTTATGATCATGGGCAGTGAGGGAAGGAAAGAACAGACTTTAAAGACGGATCAGGACAATGCCATCGTATATCAGGATGTCTCCGGTGAAACTGAAAAGGAGGCCCAGGAATATTTTCTGCAACTGGGTAAAAAAGTATGCAGTTGGCTGGATCAGGCTGGTTATTCTTTCTGTGAAGGCGACAATATGGCCCAAAACCCGAAATGGTGCCAGCCACTGTCGGTCTGGAAAGACTATTTTTCATCATGGATATATGCAGGAGGTCCTGAACAATTGCTCAAATCCAGTATTTTCTTTGATTTTAAATGCGGATACGGAGACAAAACACTCATTGCGGATCTGCATCAATTTTTATTCGATTCGCTGGAGGGCTGGGCGGGATTTTTCCGGAACCTGACTGAAAATGCACTCTACTTCAAACCTCCCATCGGCTTTTTTCGAAATTTTGTGGTGGAATCCAAAGGTCAGCACCAGGATGCCTTTGATATTAAATCGGCCATGCAGCCCATTGTTGACTATGCGCGAATTTATGCTTTAAAAAACAAGATCGATGAAACCAATACCCAGGACCGTCTTTTTCAGCTCTACGTTAAAAACCGGCTCTCGTGGCAGGACTACAATGATTTGGATCAAGCCTACAGCTTTATGATGCAGTTGAGGTTTGTACGGCAAATTTCCGCCATTATAGATGAAAACGCCAAGCCGGACAATTACATTAAGCCTAAAAAATTGTCCCGCATCGAACAGACCATGCTCAAAGAAATCTTTAAACGAATTGAAAAATTCCAGGCCCAACTCAATTTCGAATTTGTAGGGATTGGGTGATCACAATAAAAGCATGCCCATCGAACAAATATATATCGACAGCTCTGTACAGCATTTATCACAGGTAAAATCCATATGTGACCGGATCCAATGCTCCGCTGAGATAATCCATGATGTCCAAACCCTTTATGAAAAAATCAATACCCATGCCGACCCGGTCAAAGCAGGGAAGAAAACACTTTATCTGACCCGGAACAAAGGTGCATTTTTAAAAAAATGCCCCGGGACTCAAAACTATATCTGCTGTGATTATCAGATTCTTCATGTGGGCACTTTCTGCACCATGGATTGCTCTTATTGCATACTACAGTCTTATTTTCATCCACCGCTATTACAGTTTTTTGTGAATCACCATGACATGATTGAAGAACTTCACATGGCACTTGAACAAAAGATCCTTTTGAGAATCGGAACAGGCGAATTCACCGACAGTCTCATCTGGGAATATGGGACCGACTTGTCCCAATTGCTGGTTCCGATTTTTTCAAATCAGCACCATTGCGTGTTGGAGCTTAAAACAAAAACCACCGCCATTGAAAACTTCCGAAGCCTGAAACACAACCGAAAAACCATATTGGCCTGGTCTTTGAACACCCAAGAAATTATCCGCACACAGGAACGCGGAACCGCATCTCTCAAGTCCCGACTATATGCCGCCCAAAAATGCCAGCAATGGGGATATCCCGTAGCCTTTCATTTTGATCCCATGGTGCTTTATCCCGGATGTGAAAACGACTACAAAGATGTGATTACAAAACTATTTTCATATATCAACCCCGAAAATATTCCCTGGATCAGCCTTGGGACCTTTCGCTTTATGCCATCGTTGAAACCAACCATACAAGAACGATTTCCACACTCTAAAATTGTCTATGGGGAATTCATCAGAGGCCTGGATGGCAAAATGCGATATTTCAAACCTTTGAGAATAAGTTTCTATAAGGCGATTATTGAACATATCAGAAAAATTGCACCGGATGTTTGCTTGTATTTTTGCATGGAGGATGAACATGTCTGGAAAAATTCCCTTGGATTTGTCCCCGCGGAGAGGGGGGGGTTGCCGGCAATGTTGGATAGAAGCGCTGCAAAAGTCTGTGAACTTGCTTAAATGGAATCTGGCCGGAAAACTTTTTAATAGATGCTTCTTTTTACTCTGGGTTCTTGCCTGGCTGTTTATTTTTCCCCATTATGTTTTCGGGGAAGAGTGGGTCAGGGTCAAATGGGTTGCCGATGGCGATACCATCGTTTTGAAAGATGGCACTTTTGTCAGGTATATCGCCATTGATTCTCCTGAAATCGATCATCAGAACAATATTGCCGAACCCTATGGATATGCCGCTAAAGAATACAATGAAAAACTGGTATTGTCCACAAAGCTGAGACTGGAATATGACCGGGAAAAAACAGATCGCTTTGGACGAAAACTGGCCTATGTGTTCACAGAAAACGGCGTGTTTGTAAATCAAGCCCTCCTGGAAAAAGGATACGCTTTTTATCTGCACAGCAAGCCCAACCTGAAATATCGTGACCTGTTGATCAAGACACAACAGCAGGCCATGGCACACAAAAGAGGAATATGGAAAAATCTGCGTGAAAAATCGGAATGGTATATTGGAAACAGGAATTCAAAACGTTTTCATACACCGGATTGTTCCTGGGGGAAAAAAACCCACCCAAAAAACGAAATCCTGCTCACAAGTGCCTGGGATGCTTTTTGGCAGGGTTATGCACCGTGCAGGCGATGCCTGAGTTTAGGAGACCTCAATGACCCCTGAAAGTATTAAAAGCAAACGGATTTTCAGTATTTTCTTGCTGGGCTGCCTGGTATTTAACTTTCCCATCCTCTCGTTATTCAATTATAAAATATTTATCTGGGGCATTCCCCTTCTGTACATCTATTTGTTTTTTGTCTGGGGCGTTATTATCATTTCATTAATTTTGATCACCAGTATACATCCCAAAAAATACCTTCCCAGAGACAAAAAACCAAAGCCTTCAAAACAACAAACCGATAATCAGTCTTCACCGAAACCGAAAATCAGTCTTCACCGAAACGGGGAATAAAATGTTAGAAACAGGGATCATTTTCTTTTTCTCGTTCGGATACATGGGGTTGCTGTTCGCCATTGCCTACTATGGGGACCGAAGGGCGGATATCGGCAGAAGCATTATCAGCAATCCTTATATCTATGCTCTCTCGCTTGCCGTATATTGCACGGCATGGACATTTTACGGCAGTGTGGGAAGGGCGGTTCATACGGGGCCCAGCTTTTTAAGCATATATCTCGGGCCTACACTCATGGCCGCCCTGGGTTGGGTGGTGCTCAAAAAAATCATTCGTATCAGTAAAATTCATCATATTACATCCATTGCAGACTTTATCGCCTCACGGTACGGAAAAAGCGCATCATTGGCCGGGGTGGTGACAATTATCGCTGTCCTGGGTGTAATTCCCTACATTTCACTTCAACTCAAAGCCATCTCTATCAGCTTCCAGATTATTCAGAATTACCCTGATATTGTCATGCCCTCGGTTCATTTCGATCAAATACCGGTGCTCAAAGACACCACTTTTCATGTGGCAGTGCTTTTGGCCCTTTTCGCCATTCTGTTCGGCACTCGTCACCTGGAAGCCACCGAACGTCATGAAGGCCTGGTGGCGGCCATTGCATTTGAATCAATTGTCAAGCTGGTGGCATTTTTAACAGTCGGCATTTTTATTACCTATTTCATTTACAATGGGTTCGGAGACATTATCAGTAAAGCCCGGGAAAACCCTGAGTTGCACGAGCTTTTCACAGTTGGGATGGAAAACGGTACCTCTGCAGATTGGGGTGTCAGCATATTTCTTTCCATGATGGCCATTATTTGTTTGCCGAGACAATTTCAAATCGGGGTAGTGGAAAATGTCAACGAAGAACATATCAATAAGGCCATGTGGCTTTTTCCGCTATATCTTCTGGCCATCAACATTTTTGTGTTGCCGGCGGCATTTGCAGGGTTGCTGCACTTTCCGGATGGAAGCGTGGATGCCGATACCTTTGTGTTAACCCTTCCCATGATTGAAAACCAGGAGGGTCTCGCCCTTTTTGTTTATATTGGCGGCATGTCTGCTGCCACAAGCATGGTTATTGTGGAAACCATCGCTCTTTCCACCATGATCTGCAACGATCTGGTCATGCCGGTACTTTTGTGGATGCCTCTCACTCGGTTTGCTCAGAGAAGTGATTTGAGCCATTTTTTGCTGACAATCCGTCGGGCCGGAATCGCTCTCACCCTTTTGTTAGGGTATACTTATTTCCGATTTATCGGTGAATTTTATCCACTTGTTTCTATCGGCCTGGTTTCGTTTGCCGCTGTGGCACAATTTGCACCGGCCATAATCGGGGGAATTTTCTGGAAAGACGGCAATCGGATGGGCGCTCTCTGCGGCTTAATAGGCGGCTTTGCAGTTTGGATCTATACGCTTTTTCTTCCGTCCCTGGTTCAGGCCGGATTTATTCACCAGAATTTTGTTTTGGAAGGCCCCTTTGGTATTGCTCTTTTAAAACCCTTTCAACTTTTCGGTCTGGAAGGATTCAACAGTATCACCCACGCGGTTTTTTGGAGTATGCTGGTCAACATCGGCGCATATGTCGGCGTATCTGTCTTTACCCGGCCATCTCCCATTGAAGCCACACAGGCAGCGCTTTTTGTCGATGTGTTCAAATATTCCAGAGGTCCGGGCGAATCTTTTTTCTGGCGGGGAACTGCATCGGTTCCTGATTTACGGTCGCTTTTGAGCAGGTTTTTAGGAAAGCAAAGAGCCGATGAAGGCCTTTCCGAATATATGAACAGGCATCAAATTGATTGGAACAAATCACTGACCTCGGATGCGGGCTTGGTCAATCACGCTGAAAAACTCTTGGCTGGAGCCATCGGGTCAGCATCGGCCCGTGTCATGGTGGCCTCGGTGGTCAAAGAAGAATCTTTAGGCATCGAAGAGGTCATGAATATTCTCGACGAAACACGGCAGGTTATCGAATACAGCCGTGAACTCGAAAAAACCTCGCTGGAACTTCAGGCCGCCAATGAAAGACTTAAAGAACTGGATAAACTCAAGGATGACTTTATCTCCACTGTTACGCATGAATTGCGCACGCCTTTGACCTCCGTTCGTGCACTGGCCGAAATACTTCATGATAATCCCAACATTGGCAAAAGTCAGAAAAAGCAATTTACCCAGATCATCATTAACGAAACGGAACGCTTGACCCGCCTTATTTCAAAAGTGCTGGATCTTCAAAAAATCGAATCCGGCAGAATGGAATGGCAGGTCACACCTATAAATATTAAAAAGGTGATCAACGATGCGCTTACCGCTTTAAGCCAACTGCTAAAAGAAAAAGGAATAAGGTCCCAGTTGAACCTCCCGCAAAAAGTTCCGGCAGCACTTGGGGATCGGGACAGACTTTTCCAGGTCATGGTCAACCTTATTTCAAATGCCGTCAAATTTTGTGAACCCCATGGAGGTCTTATAACCATCAATTTATGGATAAAAAACAATTACCTGCAAGTGGATGTCATCGATAATGGCATAGGTATCAGCAAAGAAAATCAAAAAATTATTTTTGATAAATTCCGGCAAGTCAAGGACACTTCCCGGGGAAAACCCACCGGAAGCGGACTTGGACTTACCATCACCAAACGAATTATCGACTACCACAATGGAAAAATCTGGGTGGAAAGTGAGCCCGGCAAAGGCACGGCCTTTTCATTTACCTTGCCGATAATGGGAAAGGGTGAGAACGTAAAAAGGTAAGAAAGTGAGAAAAGGGAGAGGGGAGTACCGGAGTGCAAAAGCTTTGCTTTTGCAGCAGTTAGTACAAGCAAGTCAACTGTTTACGTGAAATCCGAATCCACACCAATATCTATGGACATGGCTGGAAATAATTAAGCCATGTCCATAGACTCAAAGGAGATTATCTCGCTTGTTTTTTGGATGACCCGGCTTACAGCCGGCCACGCGAAAGTACAACTTTCGCGCTCCGGACTATTCCTTCTCTTTATTGACTGCTTCAATGATCTTTTGCGCCACCTGAGCAGGAACTTCATCGTAATGGGAAAACTGCATGGTGAAAATGCCCCTTCCGCCGGTCATGGATCTGAGATCCGGTGCATATGTCAGCATTTCCGACATGGGGACATTGGCATTGATAATCTGATTTTTTCCCTTGTTATCCATGCCAAGCACCCGTCCACGACGGCTGTTCAAATCGCCCATTACATCACCCATATATTCATCGGGGGTGGTTATGGTCACTGCCATGATGGGTTCCAGGAGTACCGGCTCAGCCTGGGTGGCAGCTTTTTTAAAGGCTAATGAACCCGCCACTTTAAAGGCCATTTCAGAGGAATCCACCTGATGGTATGAACCATCATCCACGGTTACCCGGAAATCAATACATGGATATCCGGCAAGAACACCTCTCTGGCTGGATTCCAAAACGCCTTTTTCAACGGCCGGTATGTATCCTTTGGGGATGGATCCCCCGACAATGGCATCTACAAATTCGAAACCTTCTCCCCGCGGAAGCGGTTCCAGCTGAATCCAACAGTCTCCATACTGGCCATGGCCGCCGGTTTGTTTCTTATGCTTGCCCTGAACCCTTACTTTTTTCCGAATCGTTTCCCGATAGGGTACTTTTGGGGTATTCAAATCGACTTCCACATTAAACTTTCTTTTGAGTTTTTCAACCGTCACTTCGATATGAATATTTCCCAAACCGGATAAAAGGATTTCCTTGGTTTCGGCATTTCTGTCAACCTGAAGCGCTGTATCTTCCTCCAAAAGTTTTTGAAGTGATGTAAAAACCTTGTCTTCATCCCCTTTACTCTTGGGTACCAGGGAAAAGGAAATCAAAGGTGGCATGGGATCTGCCAGGGTGAATTTAATTTTATTTTTTTCATCGCACAACGTATCACCCGTAGTGGTTTCCTTCAGTTTTGAAACCGCTACAATATCACCGGGTCCGGCCTCTTCAACAGGTTTTTGCTCTTTGCCGGTAATTCTCAAAAGCTGATTGAATCGTTCACGAGTCTCTTTGTTGGTATTATAAAAGTTTCCGTCTCCCCCAAGTGTTCCCGACACAACTCGAAATATAGTGAGTCTGCCGGCATAAGGATCCGCAACAGTTTTAAAAACAAAGGCTGAAAACGGGGCCTCCGGGTCGGGTGATACGCTTATTTCTTTTTCTCCGGACGGGTCCAGGGCTTTCCAGTCACCTCTGTCCAAAGGGGATGGCATGCATTGAACAATGTAGTCCTGAAGCAAATCAATACCCACATTTTTGGTGGCTGAACCACAAAGTACCGGAACAAACAAGCGTTCCTGAATGCCATTTTTCAGTGCAGCTGTGATTTCATCATCGGAAAGGGATTCTCCTTCCAGATACCTTTCCAGTAGTTCGTCATCAGCTTCAGCCACATTTTCAATGAGATTTTCTCTTTCCGATTCCACCTGTTCCGCCATATCAGAGGGAATTTCCGTTGCTTTGGACTTCCCATTTTCATCATAAGTATAGGCTTTCATGGTCAACAAATTGACAATCCCGCTGAATTTATCTTCTGAACCAATGGGCAGCTGTGTGATGATGGGTTTTGGTTGAAATATTTCAGAAGCCTCATTGAAAGCTCTGAAAAAATCTGCTCTTTCCCTGTCCAGCTTATTGATGAAAATCGTGCACGGCAAGCTGAATTCTTCGGCAAAATCCCAGGCCAGTTCGGTTTGAACCTTAACTCCATCAACCGCATCAACCACAACAATAACCCCATCGGCTGCCTGCATGCAGGTACGGGTATCAGAAAAAAAATTCTGGTCTCCGGGGGTATCGATAATATTGACCCTGTGTTTTTTCCATGGAAACTGGTGAAAGGAGCTGCTGATGGTGATATTGCGTTTGAGTTCTTCCGGTTCAAAATCCATTTGTGTATTGCCGTCTTCCACCCGACCCAACCTTGTGGTTACACCCGCATCAAAAAGCATCACTTCCGCCAAAGAAGTCTTTCCGGCACCGCCATGGGCAACTAGAGCAATATTTCTTAATTTTTCAACCATTTCAGTCATCTAAACTCCTCTCTATGGATTTTCTAAATTCAGCCGTCAAATTCTGGTTGTAAAAAATTTGACGACAACGAATTATTTGGACTCGTACACTTACAGTCAAAATTTTTTATATGGTTGGGGGAAAAAAATCAACACCTAATTCCGGGCAATCTTGCTTCCTGTTAATTGCCGGTCAACATACTACCTTAGAAGGATAAAAAACTCCCGGTTTCCTTTTGGACCTAAAATGGGTGACGGATAAATTCCGCAGGATGTAAGTCCGAGTTGTTCAAAAAAAATAATCAATTGATCAACAATTTCCTGATGCAGGTTCGGATCCTTAACCACACCGCCTTTTCCAACTTTATTTTTTCCGACCTCAAACTGGGGTTTTATCAACGCAAGAATAGATCCTCCTTTTTTCAGAAATTTGCTTACGGAAGGTACCACGATTTTCAAGGAAATAAAAGACACATCGATTGTGGCCAAATCAACGGGTGAGGGAAGGGTGCCGGTTTTCATGGACCGAATGTTGGTGCGTTCAATGGCTATAACCCGCGAATCCTGTCGAAGTTTCCATGCCAGTTGTCCATAACCCACATCTACAGCAAAAACTTTTTTTGCACCATGCATCAGCAGGCAGTCTGTAAAGCCCCCGGTGGAAGCCCCCACATCCAGACAAATCATGCCGGAAACATCCAGGCTGAAATCTTTAAGTGCCTGTTCAAGCTTGATGCCACCGCGGCTTACAAAAGCAATGTCTTCGCCCCTGAGCTGAACCCGGGCGTTTTTGTCAATCAGCGTTCCCGCCTTGTCAACAGGAAAATCATCCACCAAGACCTTACCTGCCATAATCATGGACTTGGCCCTTTCACGACTGCCGGCAAGCCCCCTTTCCACCAGGATTACATCCAGCCTATGTTTTGATTTGCCCATTTTGCATCAATTTTTCGGCGGCTTCGACAATGGCCGTGGTGTCAACATGGTATTTTCGCCTCAGGATCTTTTGGGACCCATGTTCCACAAATGTGTCCCTGATTCCGATGCGTCTGATCCGGCAGACAATGTCCTCATCACCGAGACATTCCATTACGGCACTTCCGAATCCGCCCTGACGCATGTTTTCTTCCACCGTAATAACACGCGGTATCTTTTTAACCAGCTCGGTAAAAAGTGCCACATCCAGGGGTTTTACAAACCTCGCATTGACAACCGTGGAAAATATTCCTTTTTGTTTCAGCAGGTCATGGGCTTCAATAGCATCGTTGACCGATCGGCCAATGGCCAGTATCAAAACATCCTGCCCTTCGGTTAAAACTTCCGCTTTGCCCAGGGACAAAAGGGCAGGGGGGTTATCCATCTTGACACCCACACCGATCCCCCTTGGATATCGAATTGCAGTGGGTTTATCAAGTGAAACAGCCGTATAAAGCATCCTGCGAAGTTCGTTCTCATCCTTGGGGGCCATAATCACCATGTTGGGAAGGCTTCTTAAATAGCACAAATCAAACAAACCATGGTGAGTGGCACCATCTTCTCCCACAATGCCGCCCCGATCCACTGCAAATACAACCGGAAGGCTCTCCAGGCAAACATCGTGAAGAATCTGGTCATATGCACGCTGAAGGAAGGTGGAATAAATAGCCACCACCGGCTTGAAACCTTGTGTGGCAAGACCGGCGGCAAAGGTTACCCCGTGCTGTTCAGCAATGCCCACATCAAAGAAACGATCCGGAAATTGTTCCGAGTATTCACACAAACCGGTTCCTTCAGGCATGGCAGCAGTTACGGCCACAATGTTTTTGTTTAATTTGGCCAGCTCAGACATGGTCTTGCCAAAAACCTGGGTATATGTGGGCGCACATTCACTATGGTTGACACACTGACCGGTTCGGACTTCAAAGCACCCAACGCCGTGAAAATAAGTGGGATTTTTTTCGGCAGGTGGATATCCCTTTCCCTTCCGGGTGGTGATATGAAGCAAAACCGGTTCGTTTAGATGCTTTATGTTGACCAAAATGTTAATAAGGTGATCCAGGTTATGGCCGTTGATGGGCCCGAAATATTCAAAATTGAAGGCTTCAAAGAGCATGCCCGGCGTTACGAATGTCTTGAAAGATTCTTCCGAACGTTTGGCAAAGTGATAGATGTCGTCCCCGATTCTGGGAACGGATTTTAAGAATTCACCCAGCTCTTTTCTGAATTCCTGGAGTTTTTTTCCTGAAAATTTCCGGCTTAAAAAAGAAGACAGGGCGCCGACGTTTCTGGCAATGGACATATCGTTGTCATTTAAAATGACGATAAGGTCCTTTTTAAGATCTCCGGCTTGATTTAAGCCTTCATAGGCCAGGCCGGCGGTCATGGAGCCATCCCCGATTACGGCAATCACTTTGGATTTTTCTCCCTTAAGGGCCTTGCCGCAGGACATGCCCAAACCAGCTGAGATGGAAGTACTGCTGTGGCCCGTGGAAAAAGCATCGTATGGGCTTTCGCTCATGCGGGTAAATCCGCACAATCCCCTAAATTGCCGAAGCCTGTCGAATTGTTTCTGTCTTCCGGTAAGCAGCTTGTGAGCATAAGCCTGATGCCCCACATCCCAGATCAGCTTGTCTTCGGGTACATTGAACACGTAGTGGATCGCGATGGCCAGTTCAACAACACCAAGGCTGGATGCAAGGTGTCCGCCAGTTTTGGAAACAACCTCCACAATTTTTTTTCGGATTTCAGAAGCAAGCCCTGAAAGTTGGGATCTCTGAAGACATTTCAAATCTGCCGGATTGTTGATTGTCTCTAAAAGGCTCAAAATCTTATTTAACTCCTTCATTTTTTTCGATCAATGATATAACGCGCTATCGCCCTGAGTGGATCCGCTTTCTTATCAAAATCAGACAAAGCTTGCAAAGCGGTTCCAACCAGTTTTTCTGCGAAAGTGACGGATTCGTTCAAACCCAGCAGGGAAGGGTATGTATTTTTGTTCCTTTGGCTGTCGGTACCTGTCGCTTTTCCCAACAGCTTCGGATCGCCTTCAACATTCAATATATCATCTATCACCTGAAAGGCTAAACCTATATGCCGGGCAAAGTGTTTTAAGCTTTTGATATGCTTTACCCGGCCCCTGGCAAGAATAGCGCCCGAACACACAGAGGCTTCGATGATGGCCCCTGTTTTTAACCGGTGCATATTTTCTAAAGCCTCCGGTGTTAATGAAACACCCTCGGAAAAGATATCCAGCATCTGACCTTCCACCATCCCCCTGACTCCAGAAGCTCGGGAAATAAGATTGATGATTTCAAGCCACCTGCCAGGTTCATTACCGCCCTGAACTAAATGGGAAGACAGGGTTTCAAAAGCCATGGTCAATAAAGCATCTCCTGCCAAAATCGCGGTAGCATCATCAAAAGCCACATGACAGGTCGGTTTTCCCCTGCGCAACCCGTCATTGTCCATTGCAGGAAGATCATCATGAATCAAAGAATATGTATGAATCATTTCCAGAGCACTTGCGCAGGTGAGTACATCTTCGAAAAAATCTTCCTCAACTGCCACGGCCTCAGACGCTGCAATGCATAAAATGGGTCTGATGCGCTTTCCACCCGACATCAAACTGTACTTAACCGCAGAAATAACACGGCTATCTTGAGGATAAGTACTCAGGACCTGTTCCAAACGTTTTTCAACCACACTTTTTTGATGTTTCAAATAAGCTGCTAAATCGAATAACGTTGAACCTTCCAAAGAAGAAGACATCTCAACTCCCTTCATCCTTATCGATAAAGGGCTTTTCAATCAACTTCCCCTCAGGGTTCTTTAAAAGCAATGAAACCCTTTTTTCGGTTTCATCCAGTTTTGAGGAACAAAACTTGGAAAGTTTTACCCCTTCCTCGAATTTTTTAAAAGATTCTTCCAACGTCAGGTCACCAGTTTCAAGTTCCTGTACAATTTTTTCAAGTTTTTGCATCGCCTTTTCAAAGCTCATCGTTTTATTCATGATGTGATTTTCCTTCAACACGGCAGGTAAGTGTGCCCCTTTCCAATGTTATTTCCAAATGCTGACCGGTAGAAACAAAAGCGGCATCCCGCAAGATTGATTTTTCAGGAAGTACCCGGGTTATGCTGTAGCCCCGGGCTAATATGGCCCTGGGGTTCATCACTGCAAGTTTTGATTCGATTGTTCTCAGTCCGGCTCGTTTTTTTTCAAGGGAAAACTTTAAATATAACAGCAGCTTATAATCTTCTTGATGAACCATTTCTTTAAATTTTTCAACCATCTTATCCGGCTTGTTAACCCAAAGCTTTTCAACTTTCCATCCAAGGCGCTCACGATGCAATTGAAAAATTTTTTCCACAAAACGTTTCATACGAAAACATAAATCATCCAATTTAAGCATATGGTCCTGAATGCGTTTTTTAGGATGAATCAGTCGAAGCCTGGTTTGAGATAAGCGGTAACGGTATTTCTCAACTGTTTTGATTATATTCAGCGCCAATGCCCCTGAAAGTTCCTTACATCTGCCACTGAGTTGGCTTTTTACCGGAACGACCAACTCCGCGGCTGCGGAAGGTGTCGGAGCGCGCAAGTCGGCAACAAAGTCGGCAATCGTAAAATCCGTTTCATGCCCGACGGCGGATACCACAGGAATTTCAGATTTAAAAACCGCCCTTGCGACTGCTTCAGAATTAAAGGCCTGAAAATCCTCCAAAGATCCACCACCTCTCGCCAGAATAGCCACATCGATATCTTTTTCAGTGTTGATAAGCTCAAGAGCCGCCACAATCTGCTCTGTAGCTCCATCACCCTGAACCTTGACCGGAAAAACCTGAACATGCATGTTTTCATAACGGCGAAAGATAATGTTGAGCATGTCATGGACCACAGCCCCTGTGGGTGAGGTTATCAGGACAATCTTTGAGGGAAGAAAAGCTATCGGCTTCTTATGGGCCGCATCGAAAAGGCCCTCATCCGAAAGCTTTAATTTTAACTGCTCGAATGCTTTTTGAAGGGCTCCGACACCTTTAGGCTCCACATACTCAAAAATTATCTGATAAGTGCCCCTGGGTTCATAGAGGCTGATCCGCCCAAGGCCCGTAATTTCCATGCCATCCTGAGGCAAAAACCTGAGTCCCATCTGCTGGCCGCGAAACATAACAGCGGAAATCTGAGACTTTTCATCTTTTAAAGTAAAATAAAAATGCCCTGAAGAAGGCCTTCTGAAATTTGAAATTTCCCCGTAGATCCAAATAAACGGAAATTTTTCTTCAAGCAATGCTTTAAGTTGAAAGTTCAGTTCTGAAACTGTAAAGATACGTTTGGGTGAATGTTTAGAGTTCAATGTTCAATGTTTAGAGTTCAATGTT
>SKZT01000098.1 GCA_007127235.1 Desulfobacteraceae bacterium | reverse complement strand
TATTTTTTAAACCTCAGTATTTCCGGCTCACCTCGGCCACACTTTTTTGAAGACCATCGGCGATTTTGTCCTTGATTTCTTTTCCTTCTCCTTTCTGCTTGAGCTGCTCGGGAAACACGGGTTCGCCAAAGGCTACCACGACTTTTGCAGGCGTAGGAATAATCTTGCCAACGGGCATGGCCTTTTGCGTTCCCCGGATGAAAACCGGGACCACCGGGACCTCGTAACGCTCCAGGAGCACTCCGATACCCGGTCTGAACGATTGAAGTTCACCGCTGGGAGACCGTCTTCCCTCCGGAAACCAGATCAGGCTATCGCCGCGCTTGATTACAATTGCGGCCGAAGCCAGAGCGGAAAAGACACCTTTCCGGGGGTCCACGGGTATGGTCTTGGCCAGACGACTGACCGCCCTGTTCAAAGGATTGCGCAAAGCAGCTCTTCGCAATCCGGCCCAGAAAGTATTTTTCAGACGCTCATTTTTAAGGGCCGAAGCCAATACAAAAGGATCCAGGTAACTGACATGATTGGGTGTAAACACAACCTGGCCTTCCGGAATGTTTTCTTCCCCTTTCACCTTCACCCGGAAGATCAGTTTCATCAGCAGCCTGTTAAATTTAAATACCGCTGCGGCAATATACTTTGTAACCGGTCCCGGAGGCCGGATAAATTTCTTTTGCTTTTCGGATACAATTTTTTCCGGATCGTCAAGAGACGCCGGGGTAGTTTCCCCCTCAGAAGCCTCCATCACTTCCTTGAGAAGATCACGAACAGTTTCGATATTTCCGATGGCTTCATCTGTAATTTCGGCTCCGATTTTTTCACGAATCTCCATGGTAAGGTTGAGCCACTCCATGGAGTCCACCCCTAAATCCAGCCGAAGACTGGTATCAGGGGTCAATCTTTGGTCCTTATAGCGTTCGGATAACCATTCCCAGGTGTGCCATGCGGCGTCATTTTCAAGGAAAGCCCGGTCCTGGTCAGACATTTCTTCAGGAGCTATTGGACCTGCCTCCTGTTTTTCCCCGTCTTCCTTCCTTGCAGATTCATAACGATCCTCGAGAATATGGCGCTTGATCTTGCCCAAACGGGTTCGGGGAAGTGTCTCCCGAGCCAAAGCGAAGTCCTCGATTCGCTGATAAGAGGGTAACTTTCGGGCCTGCTCGGTTACGGCCTGGCTAACCGCTTTACGGATATCGTCTGTTTCTATCTTTCTGATTTCTGCAGGATCAGGCACCAGAAGCGCCGTGAGTTTTCCGTTCTTTTGTAAAACTCCGGCTTCCTTGATCAACGGATGATCTTCAAGAGCCTTTTCCACATGATCCGGCTGAATATTTTCCCCGCCTTCCGTGACAATGAGAGTAGAAACCCGTCCGGTAACATAAACGTAACCCTCTTTGTCCTGATATCCCAGATCCCCGGTTTTAAACCATCCATCAGAAAAGGCTTCGGCGGTTTTTTCAGGAAGGTTGAGGTATCCTGAAAATACGCCGGGGCCTTTTGCCAGAATCTCACCCTTTTTCTGATCACTCTTTTTTTCAGACTCACTATCTTCCTGAGGGATAGCAGAGGGGTCAAACCAAAGCTCCACATCCTGGATAGGCGGACCGACACTTCCCACCCGGCCGGATCCGGGAGGATTAAGGGTGAGCAGAGGAGATGTCTCTGTTAACCCATACCCGATGGCCACATTCCACCCAAGCCCTTCCAGATTCCAGGCCAGATCCGGATCGAGAGGGGAACCACCCGATGCCAGAATATTCAGGCTCGGGCCGATTTTCTTGTGAAGCGGCCTGAACATAAGCCTGCCCACGCGAAGCCTTTTTTTGCGTAGGGCAACGGACAATTTAAGAAATGTGCCAAACATGATTTTTCCCAGAAACCCTTTGGCCGTAAACTTGCTGCTGATACCGGAAAAAATGGCGCTGTAAAGCCGGGGCACTCCCAGGATTACGGTTACCCCCCCTTCTCCTATGGCCCGGAGAATCTGGGGTCCGGTGAGAGAGTTGGGCAGCACGATGGTCAAACCCATGGACAGAGGAACCAGTATTCCGATGACAAAGGGATAAACATGGTGAAGCGGCAAGGGCAGCAGCATTTTGTCACCTTCACCGATCAAACCCGTTTGAGCCACTGTGTCAAGTTGAAAAACCAGGTTTTCATGGCTGAGAGGAACCCCTTTGGGCGGTCCCGTGGTTCCAGAGGTATAAAACAAAGTGGCTTCCTGTTCGGCAGTCAGCTCCGGCAAATCACCCTCCTGGGAAAAAAACCTTTTCCAGGAAACTTCCTCATCATTTTCTGCATCCAAAATTCCCAGGGTAATATCCGGCACGATGGATTCGAGACGCTCTGCATATCGCCTGGTTGTAAAAACCAGCTTTGCGCCACAATCAGCGAGGATATTTTTGAGTACCTCGTCTGCAAGCTGAACGTCCAGGAGCACCACTGATGATCCCGAGCGGATCACGGCCAATACAGCAGCAATGGATTCAAATCCGGGGGCGGCAAACAGCCCGATCCTGGCCTCTTTATCTGTTCTTCCGTAAAGTCCTCTGGCAAGGGCTAAAGTATCTGATGCCAGATTACTGTATGTTTGCCGGGCAGATCCCTCCCGTTTCATACGAAAAAAAGCAGTGGCATCTCCTCTTTGTTCCAGCGTATCCACAAAATCCGCAAGTGTTTTGCCTGTGCTCAACCTATCCTCCTCTCATCTATAGTTAAAATCCGGCACGGATTTACAGAAAATTCCTTAGAGGCCCTCACCAACTTTTTTCCTGGGGGAACAGGCATAGTCTCTATAATGAACAATGGGGTTCACATTGTGCGAATGAATTCGCACCTACAATTGAGCGCAAGTCTTTTCACACAAACAGGTTACGCTCAAATGAAAACAGGGATCGTTACATCGTCCCTCCGGGACTTAAAAATCATAACCTAAACCGGTGGCTAAAAGCCACCGGCTAGATAGCCTTTTCCCTCCGGGAAATCTGGGTTTCCGAAAACACCAGATAATTTTTTCCTTTCGGGTTTCCATACGTTTCCCCATTGTGTCATGTGTGGTTAAAGACCAGCTTCAAATCCCCCCTGTCCCCCCTTTTTCAAAGGGGGGAACGTTTGCGATCGCCTATTTACCTTACTGTTAATCCGATCCAACTTTCCAGGGATCCATAATTAACACCCCTTAAGTTAACCCCTGTAAGGGACAGAGCGGGGGTTTAATAATATCAGGGGCTTACTTATGCCTCTTCATACTGTCTTTCAAAAAGTTCAGCAAATTCCGGAGGTAATTGCTCAGAAACATGCCGGGTTTCACCGGCTGTGACCGCATCCTGGACTGTGGTCGCCACGGCTTTGGCATGGTGTATTGCGTCGGGGTAGTCTAAACCTTCCCCTTTGGCTACCGCTGTGTAAAATTCCTGCAAGTCATATTTTTCATATGTATTCACCTGCTTCAAATAATATGCGATCTCCTCCGGCAATTGCGCTGCCAGGTGTTCACGCTCCTTTTGCTGAAGACGTGCACCCAGCGCTTGCAGTACCACTCGTATAGCTTTCACCGCGCTTCCAAGATCGGGAAAATGTCCCCGATGCTGCACTTGTCCTACAAATTCATGATATTTCATATACATTACTCCTTTGTCAATTTTTTTCCCGAATATCTAACTTATAGAGCCACCCTGAGACGATTGTCAACCCCGGCTACGCCTGCCGTATAAATAGCATCGTCTTCGGCAGCCCGCCGGGAAGACCATGTAGGAACCGTGCCTGTCAGCGTTACAATGCCGTCAATGACCTCCACCGTAACATCTTCAGGGTCAACCAGCACATCTCGTTCCATCGCCGCAACGACATCTTCTGCGATAGCTTCGTCAACCACGTCTCTGGTGGGCGTCACCGCGAGTTTGTTTTCCACGAAAATAACGCCCCGAAGTCCGACCAGGCGGTTTTCCACGTATGTCTTTTTCCAGAATGCATCAACGGTACCTTCCAAAGTGGCTATACCGTCAACCACAGTGACCGTAATATTACAATCTTCAAGATCGGGATCCCAAATGATAATTTGGTCGGCCCGCCTCTGGATTTCATCATCCGTAGGAAGAACTGGCGGTGTCACATATTTGATTTTCAAGTCATCCACCACGTCAATAACTCCCGGCATTCTCCATGCGGCTGAGCGTGCTGCGACAAGGTTGTTGTAGCTGGGCACCTCACCTGAAAGCTTTACAAAACCATTATCTACACTCACCGTAATCTTCGAAGCATCCAAACGATCATCCCAGTAAAGTTCATCAACTATGTCTTTTTTGATTTGTTCATCACTACGTTTCATGAGTACTTACTCTCCTTTCATTGCAGTGCCTGTCCGAAAACTTCTATACTCCCTCCCAGAGGGAGAGGAGTTTCCGGACGGGCACTTAATATTCCTTTGAATTTTCAATCATTTAACGATTGCCCATGAGTGCCTCAATAATTCAGATAGCGTATATGAGGACTGCATGGTTCCGGGAGGACAAAGATCCAGGGGGGGATTTTGCCCATTTATTCTTCTGTTATCTCAATTCGTCTTTTTCCGGACGTCTCCTTTTTCGGAACCAGGATACTTAACACGCCGTCTTTGAAAACAGCTTTGGCTTCCTCACTTTTAATCTCTGCGGGAAGCCTCACCTGTCGTTGAAACTTTCCAAAATACCTCTCTTTTGAAAAAAAGTCGGCCTCTTCTTCTTCTTTCTCGTCTCTTTTTTCACCGCTGATTGTAAGCATGTCACCGGTTAGGTCTACGTTGATATCTTCTTTTTTCAAACCGGGCAGTTCCGCTTTGATTTGAACATCACCGTTGGTTTCAGACAGATCGATTAAAGGTGCCCATTTGAAAGTCTCGAATAAATCAGGTCGTTCAAATCCAAACAAACGGTCCATTATGTCTGTCATTTGTCTTTGCAGCTGAGAAATTTCTCTGCCTTGCCTTCTTCTGGGTACTAATTGCATAAAGTTACCTCCTTTTAAATTTATCCCCCCGGGGTTATTAAATCTTTTGCATGGCTCCTCCACCGCTTTTTTCACCATACAAAATATCCAAATCGGTAAAACGAAAAGATAAAATGAAAATAATAGATCTGCTGGTGAGGTTTTACATCCGTATGATAAAAAACACTTAATAGGTCTGCAATCAATTGAAGAAAGTATATACTTCGAATTCGAAATGTATAAAGGAGAAGAGTTCTTTGGAGGATAACCTTTTTGTGCGAAATGAACAAAATATCTGTGAAACCGGAGTGCGAAAGTTGTACTTTCGCATTACCGGCTGCAAGCCGATTCACCTGAAAAACAGATTTATAAGTGTAGGTGCGAATTCATTCGCATAGAGGCGTTTATACAACCGGATACGCAAAAATAATCCCCGGGGGTTTGCGAAACTCCGCTGTGCGAATCAATTCGCACCTACATGTTGTTGGCAGCGCATTGGGGTTACTTGCAGGTGTGAATTGATTCGCACAGAGGCGTTTATACAAACGGATGCGCAAAAATAATCCCCCGGCGGTTTGCGAAACTCTGCTGTGCGAATCAATTCGCACCTACATGTTGTTGGCAGCGCATTGAGGTTACTTGCAGGTGCGAATTGATTCGCATTGAGGCGTTTATACAAACGGATACGCAAAAATAATCCCCGGGGGTTTGCGAAACTCCGCTGTGCGAATCAATTCGCACCTACATGTTGTTGGCAGCGGATGTGACAATACTTGAATATCGGGCTTAAGGAATTCGCCAAAGATAAATTACGTAAGGGGCACCATTGTGCCATACGGTGACTTCTTTTTCAGGCTCCCAATCTCCCATGTCAAAAGCGTGCGACACAATTCTGGATCCGGGTTTAAGCTGATCTAAAAGAGTGGGTTTGAGTTTAAGATTAACACTGGGATAAAGATAGAGGGCAACAACTGATGCTTCGGAAACATCGGTTTCAAATATATCTCCGCGCTCAATGGTGACAAGGTCTTCCACACCGTTTTCTGTGGCATTTTCCCTGGCTTCCTGAACCCTTACAGGATCCAGATCAACCCCATAAGCCCTGACGCCGTATTTTTTGGCGGCAGTAACGACAATTCTTCCATCTCCACAGCCAAGGTCATAGACCACATCTCCCTTTTGCACCTCGGCCAGTTTCAACATTTCTTCCACAACAGGTTGCGGAGTCGGATAATAAGGAACATCAAGCTCAATTTCTGAAAATGAGCCATATGAGCTGGCAGCTTCAAACTTCAGCGTTTCCCCTACAGTTTCAGATGCATAGAACGGCAGGCAAAAAATAAAGAAAAGTAAAAACAAAACCGGTTTTTTCACATACACTGCATTTTTCATTTCAAAATTCTCCTCAAAAATAGTTCATGAAAATTCACTTATCTTTCAAGTATCGATATAATTTCCGTCTCTTTAATATACCAGTCATTCTCAATTTTTTCTATCCGGCAGATTAATTCCTGTACTTCACGAACCGGCTCCGCCAAATCCCAAGCCAGCTCAACATATGCTGTGAAATTGGCATGGGCCAAGCCCTCTTCCAAAATGCTGATTTGAAGATCATGAAATTTCAGAGAGATGGCAGAATATCTTCCTCGAACGGCCATCACATGGGCCTGGATGTTATCGCGCTTGTATGTTCTTGAAATGGAGTGGGAAGGAATTTCGAACCGGGAGATTTCTGAGAACATATTGCTGATTTTTCGGGCATTGGCCGCAGCTATTAGTTGATGTTCCTCCGAATCTTTGGCAACAAGTTCTGCCAGGGCTTTGAACTGTCTTTTTATTTTGGCCTCATCGCTGTTGAAAAACCAAAAAGAAGTGATAATTCCAGCGGCCAACAACACACCTGTGATTATAATACGACGCATATTTACCATAACGGAGTTCCTATGATA
>SKZT01000039.1 GCA_007127235.1 Desulfobacteraceae bacterium | reverse complement strand
TATTTTCAAGATCCAATCAAAGGCCTTTGTTTATCCAGCTTAAAATAAACCAAAAATCTTGACTCCTTCGTGCCTTCCGAGTCAGAGGAATAGGACCGCCTGCTGAGTTCCTGAATAAGCGGGCTGTTTTCTTCTTCACGGATTCTGGTCAAATAAAGCCTTTTGCCTTTATAGCCCGGACCTTCTTCGATAAAAAGATAAGCGGCGTGAGGATTGGACTGTAAATTGGCATGGGTTAATCGGTCCCGCATAATGAAAGCCAGACTGCCGTCTTCCATAAAATGAGGCCTGGCATATATGGCAACATCCACTTTACCTTCGGAATCAGCGGTTGCCAGGATACCCTTGCCCTTCGTGTTTTCAAAGTACTCTGAAAGATTCATTTTTACCTCCTTTTACGTTTTTAACCGGTTTTATAAAAAAAATCAAAACACTTTCAGGCTAATATAAGCAGCATTCCCGGATTAGAGAAGGTTTTTTCAAGACTTTATTTTATAGCTTGACATTTGTTTTCTCAGATTCCATTTTAGAGAGGAACTCCGATTGAATTCAATATTAATTGTTGAATACAACTGACAATAATCAATAAAATTGAAAGGACAATCAGATGAGCACGACTTTAAGAAAAGTTTGTCATTGCGAAAATTGTGATAATGAAGCTGAGATGGTTATTACCTGTTCACTGCCGGAAGAAAGCGAAAAAAAGGAAAATGAATCGGGTGGTAAAAAAGGGGCTGCCACCGAACATAAAAAGGTAAAAGGCAGTGCCGTGTGCAGCCATTGTGGCAATGAGGCCGATATGTGGATCGATATGTGATGATATCCGGCATTAACCGATCCGAGGAGAAGGAGTCGTTATGGTAGAAGAGTGTAAACCGGTTCTCGATACGGGTCTTAGAGGTCTGGTGATTGCCAGTTCTAAGATAAGTGATGTCAGGGGAAGTGAGGGTAAGTTAATCTATAGGGGGTATCTGATTCAAGACCTCGCAGATAAAGTTTCATTTGAGGAAACCGTTCATCTTTTAATTCATGAAAAACTACCCGATCATAAGGAATTAAAAGCCTTCAAGGAAAAACTCGCGGCAGAACGGCATATTCCCAAAGAGATTGTGGATGCATTAAAAACTTGCCCCCATAATGCGCTTCCCATGGATGTGCTTCAGGCGGGAGTGGCTCTTCTGGCCCATCATGATCCTGATATTCGGGATCAGTCAAGGGAAGCTTCCGAAAGGATGGCCATCCGGCTTATTGCCAAGTTACCCACTGTTTTGGCGGCGTGGGAGCGCATCAGAAATGGCAGAGACGTTGTGCCTCCTCGAGATGACCTTGATCATGCAGGAAACTTCTTGTACATGCTCAAAGGGGAAATTCCCAGCGAAGAGGAGGCGAAGTTTCTGGATACTTGTCTGGTGTTGCATGCCGAACATAGTTTTAATGCCTCCACCTTTGCTGCCCGTGAGGTGGCTTCCACCAAGGCCCATATGTATGCTTCCGTAGCGGCTGGGGTGGGATCTTTATCCGGTGATCTTCATGGGGGTGCCAATGTCCGGGTCATGCAGATGCTTCAGGAGATTGGATCTATTGAAAACGTCGAGTCTTTTGTGGAAAAAACCCTGAGGGAAGGTAAAAAACTTATGGGATTGGGGCATGCTGTTTATCAGGTTGATGACCCGCGTGCCTTTATTTTGGCTCCCATGAGCAAACGCATGGGAGAGCGTGTGGGGGAAATCCAATGGTATGAGATATCAAGAAAACTGGAGAAGACCGCCAAAAAAACATTCAAAGAAAAAAAAGGTCTGGATCTTCCGGTGAATGTAGATTTTTATAGCGCAAGTCTTTATTATTCAATGGGAATTCCGGTGGATTTTTTCACTCCGATTTTTGCCATATCAAGGGTTGCCGGCTGGACCACCCATGTGCTGGAGGAACAATTTGCGGAAGCTGCTCCCAAGCCGGCGCTTTACAGGCCTGAATCCAAGTATGTAGGAGAATATTGCGGGCTTGAACAATGTGAATTTGTGCCTCTTGATAAAAGGTAAGAACCGGCAAGTTTTGAAAGAGTACTTCGTTTAAACATTATTTCAGGTGAAATCCTTTGATATAATCTGTTTGTGTAAAAAGCTTCAAATCCCCCCTGTCCCCACTTTTCCAAAGGGGGGAACCGCACTTTTTTTAAAGAAACAATTAATGCGGCATTTTGCACTCGGCATCCGATTTGCGGATATATTCCGGAGCAAGGCTGGAAAGATCGTCAAAGCTGCCCTTTTTGAAACGTTCCAGGCTCAAAATGGCGATACTGTGAGCACGGATATAGTTGTGCTGAAGGGGCAGGAACAGAGCATGTTCCTTGAACAATCGGGTTAAAAGGTCTCTATAAAGGACGGCACCATCGCCCATAAGAATACAGTGGCCTTTTATATGACGGGGTAGATTTTCAGGTGGAAGCACCATTTCAGGTTGAACCTGAACCAGCCGATCATTATCTTTTTTGAAGCCGGTAAAATAGACTTCTTTTTTTCTGGCATCCAGCAGGGGGCACAAAATCACAGAATCAGGCCCGCGGGAGCTTATGTTTATGGCCGCCTGTGTTGCAAGGACTTCCAAACTTGAAACAGAAACTACAGGCTTATCCTTTGCATAGGCCAAACCTTTGACACAACTTAATCCGATACGAAGGCCGGTGAAGCTCCCTGGTCCCCGGGTTACTGCAAAACCGTCTATCTCATCAAGTTCGGTTCCAGACATGTTAATGGTTTGATGGATCATTTCCAAAAGATGTCTGGAATGGGTTTGACGACGAAACAATGTGCTTTCGGCCAGCAGACTGAGATTTTCGCAAATCGCTATACTGCAGGTTTGTGTGGCGGTATCAACGGCTAATATTTTCATAAGTGTAATCAGGGTCAGGATTCCGCTTTGGTAGGATCAACCTCAAAAGCCAGGGCAAGCACTTCGTCCATATGGCTGACGGGTATAAATTTGAGTTTTCGCCGAATGTTTTTGGGAATCTCTGAAAGGTCTTTCTTGTTTTTTTCCGGAATGATTACCGTTTTGATGCCTCCCCTTAAAGCGCCCAAAGCTTTTTCTTTCAGACCGCCCACGGGTAAAATCCTTCCTCTCAGTGTGATCTCTCCGGTCATTGCAACATAGCTGCTCACAGGTTTATTGGATAATGCCGAAATTAACGCCGTTGCCATTGCAATACCTGCTGAAGGGCCATCTTTGGGAATGGCACCCGCGGGCACATGGATGTGAAGATCCAGATTGTCGAAAATGTTTTCGTCAATACCCAACGCGGGAAGATTTGCACGGGCATAGCTCAGCGCGGCTCTGGCTGATTCCTGCATTACTTCGCCGATCTGGCCTGTCACGATCAATTCTCCCTTTCCTCCGATCAAAGCCGCTTCTACGTAAAGCACTTCTCCACCGGTATAAGTCCAGGCCAGCCCGGTGCACAACCCTGCCTGGCTTTCATCCTGATCCATTTCAGGTAAATATTTGGGTATCCCCAGATATGCAGAAAGGGTATTTTTGGTTATTCGAAAAACTCCTTTTTTGCCCTCTGCAATTTTTCTGGCCGCTTTGCGACAAATGGAGCCCAGCTCGCGTTCAAGATTTCTTACACCCGATTCGTAGGTGTATTCTTCTATAATCTGCGTCAAAGCACCAGGGCTGATATTGACATTTTTCGGCTTTAGACCGTTTTCCCTTATTTGTCTAGGAAATAAAAAATTTTTTGCAATAATTTCTTTTTCTTCCGTGGTGTACCCTGAAATGTTGATGATTTCCATCCTGTCCAAAAGTGCCGATGGAATCGTATCGGTCATGTTGGCAGTCAGGATAAAAATCACTTTGGACAAGTCAAAGGGAAGGTTCAGATAATGGTCGCTGAAAGCGAAATTTTGTTCCGGATCCAGGGCTTCAAGAAGAGCAGAGGATGGATCCCCACGAAAATCAGCCCCCAGTTTGTCGATTTCATCCATCATAAATACAGGATTGTTGGTGCCGCATTGTTTCAACCCCTGCAAAATTCTTCCGGGTAGTGCACCGATGTAAGTTCTGCGGTGGCCTCGAATTTCTGCTTCATCCCGAATACCGCCTAAGGAGATGCGGACAAATTTTCGTTTCATAGCCTTGGCGATGGCTTGTCCCAATGAAGTTTTTCCAACCCCCGGGGGACCCACGAAACATAAAATAGGGCCTTTGGTTTTTGGATTGAGTTTTCGAACACTCAGATATTCCAGAACGCGGTCTTTGACTTTGTTAAGACCATAATGATCCTTATCGAGTATTTCTTTGGCTTTTTTTATATCAATAATGTCGGCGGTACTTTTACTCCATGGCATTTCCACAAGCCAGTCAAGATATGTTCGTACCACTGATGATTCGGCGGAATCCGGGTGCATCTGCTCAAGACGACGTAATTGTTTATCGGCCTCTTTCCGGGCTTCCTGGGGCATTTTGGCTTTTTTGATTTTTTTGCGATATTCCTCGATTTCCTGTAGCTTTTCGTCTTGTTCTCCCAGCTCCCGGTGAATTGCACGCATTTGCTCCCTTAAAAAATAATCCCGCTGGCTTTTGGAGATTTCATCCTTGACATCCGATTGAATTTTCGCCTGCATGGAAGAAAGTTCCACCTCCCGAGAGAGAATATCGTTAACCCTGGTTAAGCGGGCCACCGGGTCTACAATTTCAAGAAGCTTTTGGGACTCATCAATTTTCAGCCTTAGATTTGATGCTACAAGATCCGCAAGCTTTCCAGGATCCTCAATGCTTTCCAATATAGGGGCAACATCTCCCGTAAGTTCACCCCTCAATGCCAGAATTTTCTCGGAGTTTTCCCGCACATTTCGCATCAATGCCTCAACTTTAAGGGTAATTTCAGGGATCGGCGGATCATCTATAACTTCAATTTTAACCCGGTAAAGCGATTGCTTTCGAACATATTTGATAATACGTGCTCTGGAAACACCCTGAACCAAAGCTTTGAGTCGCCCATCAGGGAGTTTGAGCATACGCAATATACGGCTAACGGTGCCGATTTCGAATATTTCCTCCGGTTTTGGATTTTCTATTCCCGGATCTTTCTGGGTTACCACCAGCAAAAACCGATCTTTTCCCACAGCTTCTTCCATTGCCTTCACGGACTTTTCACGTCCGACAAATAGAGGAAGCAGCATATCATTAAAAATGACAACATCTCTAAGAGGCATCATGGGAATTATTGTCGGTATAGTGTCCTCGGGATATTCGTCTTCAAGTATGGTGATTAAATCGTCTCTGTCTGTTTCGGCCATTTTAACTCCTATTATTGAAATTTTTCCTTTCAGTTCTTTTTTTTTTCTAACAACAATACCGTCTTTCCAAAAAAACAGATTCATAAAAAACCAAAAGGAAAGTTAGTATAACACCTAATTATCCTTTGACAATACCAATGTTGTTTTTTTAATGTACATCTAATTTGTTTGGTTCATGAAAAAAAACTGAAAGGTTTATGGAATTAATGAAATGGTTATATCTTATGTGTTTATGAGCGTGTTAATTTTTCTCCTCGGCTTATGTATTGGTAGCTTTTTGAATGTCTGCATATACCGCATTCCTGAATCCAAATCCATTGTTTACCCGGGATCTGAATGCCCCGGATGTGGTCAGAGCATTAAATTCTATGATAATATTCCGGTATTAAGTTTTGCCGTTTTAAGGGCAAAGTGCCGCAACTGCGCCATACCCATCTCCTGGCGCTATCCTTTTGTGGAGCTTTTAACAGGCCTTTTTGCCATGGGTATATTTCTCAAATTCGGTCTTACAGTTGAGGCGTTCATTTATTTTGTCTTTATTGCTGTTTTGCTGGTGATTACCTTTATCGATATCGATTACCAAATTATCCCTGACTTGATTTCTTTACCCGGAATCGCTATTTTCTTTGTTGGGTCCCTGGCAATTCCCGGGATATCCATCATGGATGCCGTGATTGGTATATTGGCGGGGGGTGGAATCCTTTTTGTGGTTGCCGAGGTTTATTGGCGCTTGACCGGAAAGGAAGGGATGGGAGGAGGGGATGTAAAACTTCTGGCCATGATCGGTGCGCTGATCGGTTGGCAAGGGGTGCTTTTTACAATTTTTGCTGCTTCTGCAACCGGTACGATTATTGGAATTATCACGATGCTCATCCAGGGGAAAAATTTAAAACTGGCCATACCTTTCGGCCCTTTCCTATCCTTTGGGGCAGTGATGTATGTATTTTTCGGCGCTGAGATTATTAAGTGGTATTTTTCCTTTTAAACTTTGTAAATAACCATCAGAGATATGCACCTTATTGGTTGAGGAGTAAATTTTGATCGATAATCAACTGATCGATACCTATAACCGTCATCTCAATTATCTTCGTGTATCGGTTACCGACCGGTGTAATCTAAATTGCTGTTACTGTGAACCCGTAAAGACAATGCTTAAATTATCCCATGAGGAAATTTTAAGTTATGAGGAGGTATTGCGGCTGATTCGAATCGGAATCGGGCTCGGGATTAACAAAATTCGTATAACGGGTGGAGAACCTTTAATTCGCAAAGGGATATATGAATTTTTGGGTAGCATGGCTAAATTGGAAGGGCTTAAAGATGTTTCCCTGACTACCAATGCCGTGTTGCTTGAAGAAAACTTAAAGCATATTAAAAACGCCGGAATCAAAAGAATCAATATCAGCCTGGATACTTTAAATCGTGAAAAGTTCAGGCAAATTACCGGCCATGATCGTTTTGAGCGTGTTTGGAAATCGGTTTTGAGGGCCCATGCCGAAGGATTCAATCCCATCAAACTCAACGTGGTGGTTTTGCCCGGTGTCAACGACGATGAGTTGGTTGATTTGGCCCGTTTGTCCTTTTCATTTCCTTTTCATATCCGTTTTATCGAATATATGCCCATTGGAAACAACGC
>SKZT01000203.1 GCA_007127235.1 Desulfobacteraceae bacterium | reverse complement strand
TTTTGGTCCGTATTCAAGGCGCATTGAGGGGTGCATACTCATTGTCTGTGCCCCTCAATGCAACGCAGAATACGGACCAAAAGACAAGCAAGATTGGATAATTTATTATTGCCTGTCACCTTATATTGTGCAGATAAATCCGAACCCAAAAAAATGTTCGATGAAAATGTCATTCAGGCAGGTTTTCTCACTTTTGAATCAACTTAATCACTTTATCACTGCGCCTTCCCAGCCGGTTAAATGCCAGTGGCCAGAAGATGTAAAGTGGCAAAATAAGGAATAAAAAACCAAAAGAAAGTTCAGCGGATGAGAATACACTGAAAATTTGGCCAGTGGGCTCTTCTTCCGGAAATTGCACCACCCCTTTTCGCGTTCACCGGAAAGCCGGCTGCGATATTGTCGTCCGTTATTAAGTACCGGATTTCTGCAATCTCTCTGCAAGCCAGATCTTAATAATCGATTGCCGGGGAACACCCAGGCGTTTAGCCTCTTTATCAAGCAATTGAATCATCCAAATAGGAAAATCAACGTTAACCCGTTTTTGTTCCAGATTTGGCCGTCTTACCTTTAAAAGGTCAAAATGTTCTAAAATGCTTTTTCCTTCATCAAACTTCTTATCTAATTCTTTAGCTTTCATAAAGCTCAATCTCCTCGTTCCTTGCGCACCGTACGGAGATAATTCGAATGTTATCATTTCGATATGTGATAATCCCCGACCAATGTTTTTCGCCTATTTTACCAATAACCAGGAATCTTGGTTCTTCGGTTGTTTTTGCTGGGATCTCCAATAAATCAATATCATTCCACAGTTTTTGAGCTTCAATAAAATCAATCCCATGTTTATTTTTGTTAGTAGCTGATTTTTCCGGGTCAAATTCAAAATTCATGGTATACTTAATATATTATTTAGGTATATTTTGTCAACCTTGATCAAAGCCAGGACGCATGATCTGTTTAAAAAACCATTGCCTCCGGCAATATCATATACAGGCTGGTTGTTTACACTGGATAATTAAGTTTTTCCCGTCATTGCTGCGAAGCCTGTCCCGGGCTTCGCAGCAATGACGAAATCCTGTTAGAAGGTATCGATTGGTAAATTTTACGCTAAAAGCCAAACTGGTTTTTATTGTTTACCATCTCAAGCCAATTATCAGCCTGCCTGCTCAGTTTTGGGCATTTTCGGGCCTGATGAAATGCCTGGTGGGCTTGGGCAAATTTTCCTTCATGGTAGGCGGCCATACCTAGAAGAAACAGGGCTTCTTCCTTTTGTTTTTTGCATTGTTTCCCAATGGCACTTTCCAAATATTCGATGGCCTCGCTCCAGTGTTCAAGCTGAATGAGCAATCGACCAAGCCTGATTCTGGTGTTGCAGTCACCACATTGCCTGGCCTTTTTTTTCAGGACACACGCGGCGCGACGTATTTCCCGTGCCTGAAGCCAAGTGTTTTCCCATGATGGGTCTGGGGATGAAATGTCCAACGGCTCAGTGCCCGGACAGCTTCCATTTCAAAGATACCCCGTCTTGGGTGTGCCTCCACAACCCGGATATCTTTTACCGATCCATTCTCACTTACAACAAACTCCAGACGAACCCATCCGGAAATACCTTCCAGCTGTGCCCGGCGCGGATAAGAAGGCTCCACCCTGGAAACCGGAATCAATGGCTGCGAATAACGCAGAAGTTCCCCGGATGTTTGCATTTCACAGGATGGTGAAGGATTGGCCGCCACAGGGGCTGCGAGTGGCAAATCGTTTAATGCCAGATCCGGACGGATATCCGGTATTGACGGATCAAATTGCGGCGATTGGATGGGTGGTGGTTGAGGCATTTCCATGGCCTTTGCCATAGGAACCGGTTCAGGCGCTTTTAAAGGTTCGGGTCTTTCCCGTTGAAGTTCCTTTACCGCATCTTCGGGCTGATCCATCCGGATAAATTGGGGAATGGCAAAATTTTTCTGATTGCTGATGTTGGCCTCACTACGGCCAATCAGGCCCTGCATGAGCAAAAACAGGCCCAAAGCTGCGCAGGTGCCCCCAACAAGGCATATGGCGTATCGCAATGTTTTTCTCATGGCCGGCTCGCTGCAATGGCCACATTCATTATCCCGGCCATTCGTGCCTGGTCCATGATCTGAACCAGAATCCCTGCCTGAGAGGCTTCATCAGCCTGAATCACAACGGCAGCTTCCGGATTTTCGGCACGCATCCGCTCAATATTGGCCCTTACCGCCCGGATATCCACCTGCCGTCCATCTATCCAGACGGCCCCGTTGTCAGCCACCGCAATCATGATGTTGCCCCGCTCCTGACGTTCCGCAGTGGATGCCTGCGGACGGTTGATTTCAATGCCTGCCTCTTTGACAAATGATGTGGTAACAATAAAAAAAATCAGCATGATAAAAACCACATCCACCATCGATGTCATATCGATTTGCACTGTTTCATGCTCATTGGATTGATATTTTCGCCTCATAGCTACCTTTCAAAAGGGGGGAACTGCTCAAGTCCCTCTTTTTAATCATTTTTTATCCTCTATTATCAGGGTCAATTTTTCAGAAGCCGATCGAACCATGGATTCGCTTCTGCGTTGCAAATGAATGCTGAACATATATCCGGACAGGGCCACTACAAGTCCTGACATGGTTGGTATGGTGGCCATGGAGACACCGGCAGCCATGGCTCTGGGATTGCTGGTGCCGATAAAACCAAGGGTTTCAAAAACATGAATCATCCCGGTGACTGTTCCCAGCAACCCCAGCAAAGGACACAGAGCAATAAGGGTTTTGATCATATACAGGGATGTGGTTAAACCTCGCCGTATTTTTGAAAGCTCCTTTTCCAATAAATTTTTGATCTGGAGGTGATTTATGCGCGTAATATTTTGCCAGGATGAATACAACATGGTCAAATTTTTTGGAAAAACAAGCCAGTGATACCAGTAACGTTCAATGATCAATGTCCACAACGCGACGGCTACGGCAAGAAGAGGCCACATCAGGGGGCCTCCGGCTTCAAAAAACCTTTTCAGATACAGCAGAAGCTCAATCATTGACTCTCTTTCCTGCTGTACATCTTCTGGATATGGTTTGCAAGCATCCCGGCCCCCTGCTCTTCCATTAGGGTGACCAGATACCGGCTTTTTGCCGCTGCAATGCTGTGCAAAAACAGCAGGGGGATTGCAACTGTCAGCCCCAAAGCTGTGGTTACAAGAGCCTGGGATATACCACCTGCCATGAGTTTTGGATCACCCGTACCAAAAAGAGTAATGGACTGAAACGTTTCAATCATTCCCACAACCGTACCCAGCAACCCCATCAACGGCGCCACGGCTGCCAGAATCTTGATGGTGGTCAATCCCCGTTCCAGGCGGGGCACTTCTTTTAAAATGGCCTCATCCTGTTTTATTTCCATGGTATGGGGATCCGTATCGGGATTTTGATTGTAAAGCTGGCGGATTCTTCCTATAGGATTGTTTTGCATATCCTTATGCGAGTTAAGCTGAAGGTTAACACGACGGGCAACAATGCTTAAAACCGAAAAACGGACCGCAAAAAGAATGACGCCCAAAAACCCCAATGCCAGAATGACCATACCGATTTCGCGCCCCTGCATAATCCGTTCGCCCAGGGATGGTGACTGGACCAGTTGTGACAAAATGGGACCCTGGGAAGGATCCAGAGCAAAAAATCGCATTTTTCCCGCAGCCGCATTTTCAAGATCCCTGGCCTGACGAATATATTGCCCCTGAGGTTGCCGGGGCAGTTCAAGAAACTGGTTTCGTCCTTGGACATGGGACAGGTATAACCCTTCCGAAACCGCATTGAATGTCCCAACCCGTAAAATGTCGCGTTCATGTTTCAACCCGTTTGGAAGAACCACCTCACCGTTAAAAAATTCCACCCGCCCCGAACCGACCATCTCTTTTAAAACCATCAGCCAGAAGCGTTCCAACTCATCCATACCGGGAAGATTCCGGCTGTTGCCCAACTCATTGAGAAATGCCATGGCCTCCGGTTGATCTGCCATGGGCAGCGAGGTAACAAACCTGGCGTGAAAATCACCGGCACTTTGCCTTACCACACCAAACATCTCCCCCAAACCACCCTGGTATTCCTTCAGGCTTTGTTCAAGGGCGATCAATTCCTCTTCATTGGTATTAAACTCATGGAGGAGTTCTTTTTGTCTGTCACTTTCCATGTCAAGAAGCTTTTGAACCTCTTTAGCCCGGCGTCTTGCATCATCCAGATCCGCTCTGAATTCGCGCTCCCGCTCTTCGTCTTGAAGTTTTTCCGTAATGGCTCGCTGCTTGATCTGGTACAAAAATGCATCCAGTTCAGTTCCGGCAAAAGCCGTCTGGGGCAACGGTAAAGCATAAAAGAAGGCAAAAATAATCAGGATACACTTCATGGTATTGTCTCCGAGATTACCACAGGCACCTGGATCAACTCCGGGGCAGCCTGTCTGGATGCAATTCGAATCCCCTGGCGGATTGCATGGTTGTGTTTGGCTTCCAAAGGTATCCAGGTTTGTCTGCGGGCATCCCAGTAGCCGCTCTCGCTACGATCCGGGGTCTGATAGGCCAAGACCAGACGTCCAATCCGCAAAAACTCCACACTGCGAATTTGCCCATCCAGCACCAACTCACCCTGATAGGTTTCCATGGTTCTTCCGTAATCAGCTTCAGTCTGATATGCTGCCATAATTTGTCGGTACTTTTCAGGAATTTCTACATCGGCACGGCGCATCAAACCTTTAACACCTTCCACCCTGGACTGGCGCTCTTTTATAAGAAATGGGATATCCGCAGCCACAAACTCTTCAAGACTGTCCAACATGCGCAATATCAGGGGAACTATTTCTCTCTGGGTCACCTGGATCTCTTCGATCTGCTTTTCTAACAATACCATTTCATTTTCCTGGGATTGGATCATATCAGCAAGATTGTCGTTGTAGATAACCAGGTTGTCGTGCTGACGGCGAAGGTTCCGGTATTCCTGAAGCAATTCCTGAGTTTCTTCGGCCATCACATCAATTTTTGCCTGAGATTTCTGTCCCTGAAGCACAATGGCTGCCTCTTCATCGACAATACGTTCGACCTGGTCAGCGGCAAAAAGCTTTACCGGACCAAAAGAAAGTAATATGACCATACAGAAGGCGATGCTACCCCAAAATAGACTGGTGCAAATATGGCTGCCTTTGCCTGTCTCTTGTTGTTTTTTTTTCAGGAAATAATTCACGCAGTGGTTAAGTTCAAACATATTAAGATTCCCATTTTAAAAACTCATGGAAACACCGGCATAAAAGGTGGTGGGCTCAATCTGCACCACATTGTTTCGCTCGATGCGTTTGTCAAAAATATTGTCCACTCCGGCAAACAAATCAATTTGCCTTCCGAATCCTTTGGACAGATATGCACCAAACAAAGGGTATGAAAAACGATCGCCATCCGCATAGGTCATCCTGCCGATATATGACATGCGAAGGTTCGTGCGCAGCTGCCATTCGGGCAATGAATAACCGAGTTTTATAAAGGCTTTGTATTCCGGCTGTCCGCCGATATCTTCCCCACCGGATTTGTTTTCCACATCCAGCCAGGTGAAATTGCCATCCATGGAAAAGCCCATGGGCAGGGTGAAACCCCCTTCCGCCTCAATTCCCTTCAAGGTTGCCTCGGCAATGTTCCGGTACTGGAAATACTGCTTGCGGTCCCTTCCGGTGCCCTCAGTTCTTTGGAAAACCGATTCGATAAGATTGTCCACATCGGTATAAAATGCAGTCAGGCCCGCATAAAAACGATCATGCCCGCTTTCGATACCCACCTCATAGCTGACGGACTTTTCGGCTTTCAGGTTCGGGTTGGCCTCATAAACATCCTGGCCTCTGCGGCGAAAAGAGGTCACAAAAAGTTCTGTCAGGGATGGAGCCCGGAACCCCTGACCATAAGAACCTTTCAAACGTAAAGTATCTGTCAGCTCGTATATGAGAGAAGCTCTCGGGCTAAAGCGTTCTCCGAATTCGGAATGTTTGTCATAGCGCAGGCCAAGCACTATATAAAGGGGATCAAAAATGTTAAACTCGTCTTGTAAAAACAGGCTGAAATTGTTCACACTTTTATCGGTACGAATACTCATCTGTGTATCATCAAGGCCGTCTTTACGAAACTCGGTACCCAGGGTAATCATGTGGTTGTTTAGAAAAAGTCCGGAGTAGCGCACTTCAGCCTGATTGGTGTATTGTTCGGTATGCCGCTCACCGGATTCAGCAAAAGGCTTAAATCCCAGATCGTTTTCAAATACCGAGCGATTTACACGAAGCATGAAGTTATGCATATCTATCATGTGAACATCATACTGAAGGTAATAACCTTCACGCTGTTCGTCAGCCTTGCGTTCCCTGGCCTGATTTTCATAGAATTGACCACCGGTATAGGTGTTTTCCATATACTCCAGACCCCCTGAGAGGACCTGGTTTTCCGTAAGGTCAAAAGCAAACCGGCCTGCCGCAAATTTTGGTTTTTCTTTATACCCGTCATCGGGAAGTTTTCCGGAAATATCCCACCCATCTTTGTGCCTCATTTCCCCTGAGAGCAAAAAGCGAAAACGGTCCAAAGGTCCCCCGGCAAAGGCACTTCCCACATACTCCTTGGCCTCGCCTTTTCTATTTATTCCATACTGTCCCATGGCCATACCTGAAAAAGTATCGGGAGGACTTTTGGTAATGATATTTATCACACCGCCCAGTGCGTCACTTCCATAAAGCGATGATGCCGGACCCCGAACAATTTCGATACGCTCTACAATCACGGTCGGAATCTGGCGCAAATCTATCAAATCGTTGAACCCGAATGCCAATCGCCTTCCGTCCAGGAGAACAAGGTTATGTTTGCTCCTGCCACCCCGGACAGATGCTGCCTCAACCCGCCCCGACTCACGCGAAACAACCAG
>SKZT01000062.1 GCA_007127235.1 Desulfobacteraceae bacterium | reverse complement strand
AGGCAAAGATTGAGATTGCCTTCATCAGGAACCACCTGCCTGACTTTGTCCAAGAAAGTACTTCGCTTCTCTTTGGGTATTTTGATAGTATTATCTGTCATTTCAAATCCTTTCTTTGAATCATATGGTTTTGAGTTCTTTGAGTCGTATGGTTTTGAGTTTTAAGATTCAGGTTTTAAGTTTGATGTTGATTTTCGCCACGGTCTGCGTCCACCTGGTCCACCAGGTCCATTGGGTCCACAGAAGCTCAAAAGCCCTGTTCAAGCCATTAAGAAAATATTTCCTGGTTTGATAATCCCGGAAGGCCGCACATTATTAAAAGGGGGAAAGCACCCAACCGATTAAAGCTCAGATAAATACGCTAAACGTATTGAATGTCAGAGGGGGAAATAAAGAATAGTCAGAATCGTGGAGGATTTCCCGGCTTTAAAATATGCCTGCCAACCCGGGCAGCATGTTTTTATGCCAAACTCAAGTGAAGCCGAAAAACCCGATCATTCAAAACCTTTCCTGAAAAATGAAAACTTGGTTTACAAAAGAGCATCTCTATTGAAAATCGATAAAAATGTCAATTCGAAAATATCTATAATGTAAATGTTAACGATAGATAAAAAGAATAGATTGCACTTAAAACGATACCCTAAAATGGCCTATCCCAAAATGGTATATTTGTGAATAATCAATTGATATAAATTAAAATTTTGATGATATAGAGCCATAATGGCATATTTGTTGGGTGGTGTTTACAGATGGGTTGGTATTGATACAAAAAGGGTTGATGCTAGTTAACAGGCTGTAATATTAGTAAAAACGTTATTTACCGCAATTTATCAAAATGATTGGCATGATCATTGCTGTGTTTTGTTTGACATTTTCGTCGATCTTGACTATAAATACATTTTATCGGTTTATGTATTCCTACCACGGAAAGGTTTAGAATGAGAAGGTCTTTTGGCTTTACTTGAGTTTGTTAAATAAATTTACTGCCCGGGATTGGCAGGCATTTTATTAAAGCCGGAAGAACTTTTTGAAAACCTTTTTCGCTTTTTTTCTTCAGACACCATACACATCTGCATTGGTTATTGATACCTTTACACCGGGTATTGATTCGTCATTTATGTATCTTCCTGCTTTCATAAAGTGCTGCCTATAAGGGCTTTTATAATCAAGTAGTGTCACAATGAGCGCTCCTTCCGCTATTGGGTGTTTCCGGAGGAGGGGGGTAAAAATTTGAATGCCATAGGCGTTATAATTTATAATTAAGGAGGATAAGGTGGCTTTACCAAAGGATGTAAAAGGGGCGGTTCTTGTTGCTGGAGGGGGAATTGCTGGAATTCAGGCTTCTTTGGATCTCGCAGATTCCGGTTTTCTGGTTTACCTTGTGGAGAAACAATCGGCCATCGGGGGGGTAATGGCCCAATTGGATAAAACCTTTCCCACAAATGATTGCTCCATGTGCATTATATCTCCAAAGCTGGTTGAGGCTGGGAGACATCTGAACATAGAACTTTTAACCCTATCAGAGATTGAAAAAATTGAGGGGGAAGTGGGCGATTTCAGGGTTACTGTAAAGCAGATGCCCAGGTTTGTAGATATCGATAAATGTACGGCGTGTGGAGAATGTGGAAAAGTATGTCCGGTTGAGCTTCCAAATCTTTTTGATCAAGGACTTGGTGATCGGCGGGCCGCATATAAGCTTTATCCGCAGGCCATGCCCGGAGCCTATGCCATCACCAAGAAAGGGGCTGCCCCTTGCAGGGTTGCCTGCCCGGCTCATGTGAGTGCCCAGGGATTTATTGCGCTTATTAAAGAAGGCAAGTATCGGGAAGCACTGGAGTTGTTTAAGAAGGATCATCCTTTTCCGGGTGTTTGTGGACGGGTTTGTCATCATCCCTGTGAGGGTTCGTGTACCCGAAACGATGTGGATACAACTCTTTCAATCATGAACCTTCATCGTTTTATTGCGGACAGGGAAATGAGCGGGGAGCGTTACGTACCTGATAAAAAACCGGCCCGGAACCAAAAAGTGGCCATTGTGGGCGGAGGACCTGCTGGTTTAACGTGTGCCTATTTTCTTGCCATTGAGGGATATGAGGTAACGGTTTTTGAGAAACTGCCGGTTTTGGGAGGGATGTTAACAGTCGGGATTCCATCCTATCGACTTCCCAGAGACATTATCGAAGCTGAAATTCAGACCATTAAAGATCTGGGTGTAAAATTCAAAACAGGTATTGACATTGGAAAAGATATCACCATTGGTCAACTAAGAGAACAAGGATATAAAGCCTTTTTTATCGGAATCGGAGCCCATGAATGTAAAGCCCTCGGAATCGATGGTGAAAATTTGAAAGGGGTGGTTCCGGGAGTGGAGTTTTTAAGAGAGGTTAACCTGGGTAAAAAAGTGTATCTTGGTGATCGGGTGGCTGTGATCGGCGGCGGTAATGTTGCTATGGATGCTGTCCGGACTGCTCTTCGTACCGGTTCCAAAAAACCCTTTGTTATTTACCGGCGCAGCTATGATGAAATGCCGGCCAACAGGGAAGAAATCGAGGAGTGTGCTGAAGAGGGTATTGAAATAATGACCCTGACCAATCCGGTGCGGGTTATTGAAAAGGATGGGGCTGTTTCGGGGATTGAATGTATTAAAATGAAACTTGGTGAACCCGATGCCAGCGGGCGCCGTCGCCCTGAACCGGTAGAGGGTTCTGAATTTGTCATTGAGATTGATACCCTTATTCCGGCAATTGGTCAAGAATCCGATTGGGCCTGCCTTACCGAAGAGTGTGCTTGTACTCTCAGTGACTGGGGCACTATGAAAGTCGATCCGGTAACCCTCCAGACAGGCGACCCCGATATCTTTGCCGGTGGTGATGCTGTCACCGGTCCCAGTACGGTGGTGGAAGCAATCCAGGCGGGAAAAGAGGCGGCTGTGTCGATCGATCGTTTCATACAGGGAAAAGATCTTGAGGAGGGGCGGCCTCAGGAGTGGGAAAGTGTTAAAGATATCGATATTGAAAACATAGCCAAAGTGCCTCGTGAAAAAATGCCTGTGCTTCCGGTTAATGAACGGGCCGGGAATTTTTTGGAAGTTCAGCTTGGGTATTCCGAAGAACAGGCACATCGGGAAGCCGACAGATGTCTTTCCTGTGGAGTTTGTTGCGAATGCTATCAGTGTGTGAGTGCTTGTCTTGCAGATGCAATCGTGCATGATCAAAAGCCTGTGTTCAAAACCCTCGAAGTAGGTGCGGTTATTCTTGCAGGAGGATTCCAGCCTTTTGATCCCAAAAAGTATCCTACCTATGGTTATGCTGACCATCCCAACGTGGTGACCAGCCTCGAGTTTGAGAGACTTCTTTCAGCATCCGGTCCATTTGAAGGACACCTGGTGCGCCCCTCGGATCACAAGGAACCTGAAAAGATTGCATGGTTGCAATGTGTCGGTTCACGGGATATCAACCAGGGAGAGCATGGATATTGCTCGGGAGTTTGCTGCATGTATGCAGGAAAACAGGCGGTGATTGCAAAGGAACACTCGGAAAAACCGCTGGATACCGCCATTTTTTACATGGATCTGCGTACATATGGGAAGGATTTCGATAAATACTGTATCCGCGCGGAAAACGAGCACAGTGTCCGGTTTCTCCGATCCAGGGTTCATACCGTGGATCATTTGCCTGACGGATCTTTGAGCCTGCGTTATGTCATGGAAGATGGAAGAGTTATCGATGAGGTTTTCGATATGGTGGTTCTATCCATTGGGCTTGCGCCTCTTGCCGGAATCGAGAATTTCTCGGGTCGATTAGGACTGGAGCTCAACCACCATCAATTCATCAGAACAACCGACCTTGCCCCGGTCAACACAAACAGGGACGGGGTTTTTGTTTGCGGAGCAATGCAGTCTCCAAAAGATATTCCACAGTCCGTGATGGAAGCATCGGCTGCTGCTTCTGAAGCCGCGAGGCTTTTGACTCATGCACGGGGCACCCAGACCCGGGAAAAAGAACTGCCCCCTGAGGTGGATTTTTCAGGACAATCCCCCAGAATAGGTGTTTTTGTGTGCAACTGTGGTATAAACATCGGTGGTGTTGCCGATGTTCCCGCAGTACGGGATTATGCGGCGAAACTCCCTTTTGTGGTGCATGTGGAGGACAATCTTTTCAGTTGCTCCCAGGACGCCCAGGATCACATGAAAGAGATTATCAAGGAAAAAGGCATTAACCGCGTGGTGGTGGCATCCTGCTCCCCCAGAACACATGAACCGCTGTTTCAGGAGACCATTCGTGATGTAGGGCTTAACAAATTCCTCTTCGAGATGGCCAACATCCGCGATCAGAATACCTGGGTACACATGAACAATCCGGAAATCGCCACGGCGAAGGCAAAAGACCTGGTTCGTATGGCCATTGCCAAAGCCGCTTACATTGAGCCTTTGCACGAGGTAAGCCTGAATGTAAAAAAGGCCGCCCTGGTTGTTGGTGGTGGAGTGGCGGGCATGGAAGCAGCTCTTGCGATTGCTCAACAGGGATGTCAGGTTCATCTGGTGGAAAGAACCCATAGTCTAGGGGGTGTTGCACTCAAATTGCGCAAAACCTGGCAGGGTGAAAACATCCAGGACTATCTGGCAAACCTGATCGAAAATGTAAATACCCATGAAAATATCCGGGTTTTTCTGAATACCGAAGCCATTGAAACAACAGGCATTATAGGCAGTTTTTCTACAACCCTGATGACCGGTGTGGAAAGAATCACAGAAGTGACTGTTGAACATGGTGCCACCGTAATTGCTTCAGGTGGAAAGGAATTCACGCCCAAAGAATTCGGCTATGGGACTCACGACAGTATCATGACCCATCTGGAGCTTGACGATGCCATGACCAGGGAGAGTGAATTGGTGGAAAATGCCAATTCAGTGGTATTTATCCAGTGTGTAGGTTCCAGAAATGAGGAACATCCCTATTGCAGCCGGGTTTGCTGCACCCACAGCCTCAAAAGTGCCATTGCCCTCAAAAAAGAGCGCCCTGAGCGAACTGTTTTCATTCTCTACAGAGATGTACGTTCCTATGGTTTCAGGGAAGACCTTTATAAAGAGGCACGTTTGCTTGGGATAATTTTTGTGCGCTTTGATCAGGAAGTGCAGCCGAATGTGAATGTGGTCAATAATACGCTTTCGGTGACCGTAAAAGATCATGTGCTTCAGCGGCCTGTTGAAATCCCGGCAGACCTTCTGGTTTTGGCTTCTGCGATTATTCCCAATGAAAACCGGGATTTATTTGAGCTTTTCAAGGTTCCGGTTAATGCGGATGGGTTCCTGGTGGAAGCCCACGCAAAACTGAGACCGGTGGACTTTGCTTCGGAAGGTATCTTTATGGCGGGGTTGGCCCATTATCCGAAATCCCTGGATGAATCCATTGCACAGGCTCATGCTGCTGCATCCAGAGCCATGACTATCCTGGCAAAAGATACCATTACCATAGGCGGTGTGGTTGCCGCGGTTGTGGATCCGGATCATTGTGCTACCTGCCTGATATGCGTTCGTTCTTGTCCCTACGGGGTTCCAAAGGTCAAAGAAGGGCATGCCCATATCGAACCCGCAGAATGTCATGGGTGTGGAGTTTGTGCAGCCGAATGCCCGGCAAAAGTTATTACATTGCAGCATTTTACAGATGCTCAGATTCTGGCAAAAGCCCACGCACTATTTACGGAAGTGGCATAGAAGTATAACAGTTAAGGAGTGCAAAAGCTGAGCTTTTGCATAACAGTGCCTGTCCGGAAACTCTTATGCTCCCTCCTCCAGCCCCTCCCAGAGGGAGAGGAGTTTTCGGACAGACACTGCCAAAAACAAAAGGAGAAATAGTTTATGTCCGAAAATTTTGAACCCCGCATACTGGCATTTTGTTGCAAGTACTGTGCATATGCAGCCGCTGATCTGGCCGGCTCCATGAGGCTTTCCTACCCTGGCAATATCAAGATCATTCAGATCCCGTGCACAGGACGTGTGGATGCCCTTCATCTGATGAAGGCCATGGAGGAAGGTGCTGATGGCGTATATGTGGCCGGATGTCTCGAAGGAGAGTGTCACTTTCTCACAGGAAACATCCTTGCCAAAAAACGGGTAAATCATATTAAAGAAATTTTAAGCAGTATAGGTATTGAACCAGAGCGGGTGGAAATGTTCAACCTGTCTTCGGCTATGGGCCCGCGATTTGCAGAAATCGCCCTTGAAATGACAGACAGGATTAAAAAACTCGGCCCAAGCCCTATCCGTCTCAGATTGGAAGAAAAGTTTAAAGAAGCCTGCTGAAATTGGCGTAAAAATTAGCCCGGAGTGCAAAAGCTGTGCTTTTGCAGTTTTCGCGAAAGTACAACTTTCGCACTCCGGTATTTGAGCTACCTCAGCGTGCGCAGATTCCCATCTCTTTTTGTAAACCCGACTGAATCAAGGTAATCAAATATGGGAGCACCTTTGGATCGTCCAAAACCTAAAATCTGGGTGCAATCGGAAAGGGTGAAGCTGTTTTTTTGCAGGACTATTTTTTGAATTCTTTGTTTCACTTTTTCAATGGCTTCCGCTGTTAAAAAACGGTCATCGCTAAGTTGGACCAATTTTCCCTGTCTGGTTAGAAACGTCAACATCTTTTGAAATTCTCTCTTTGAATATTTTCTGTCGAACTTTTCAAATAATTGAGCTGCGCTAAATGGCATAATTCCCATCTTGTCAGCGCATTGAAATATTTGCTCAACCAGATTATTCTGAGCTGAATTCAGTTTTACAGTGCGCCTGGGAAGGCGAAATCCGGCAGCCTCCTTAATAAGTTTATTTTCCCGGCACAGTGATTCCACAGCTTTTTGAAGCAGATGTTTGTCGATATTTTTCCTTGAGCGGTTGCGGAGTTCTTCAATATTCACCGATTCTTTTATCAGGTCTGTTTCCAGCAATTCAGCCGTGCAATTCAACAGATAGCCTTTCAATGATTTGAACTCTTCTGTTAGATAAAATTT
>SKZT01000117.1 GCA_007127235.1 Desulfobacteraceae bacterium | reverse complement strand
CAGATTGAACAGGTTCGCGAAATTCTTCCGGAAGGCATTTTGCTGGCAATGCCCGGTGAAGACCGTTTAAGCGGCAATACCATGATCTCGGCATACCAGCTAAATTTGTCTGTGTTGAGTTTTGTCTCCTTGTTTGTGGGCATGTTTTTGGTTTACAGCCTGGTAGCCCTGAATGCGGCATTCCGAAGAAAAGAACTGGCTGTTCTTCGCTCGACTGGTGCCTCGGCGGGAATTGTCTTTTTTATCTTCATTGCCGAATACCGCTGTTTCCGTAAGTGCTCTAATAACCGCAGTGGCATTGTTTACCGCGCTGGTAATCATGGTGCACAGCTTTCGCGGAACAGTTGCCCGTTGGGTTCACCATACCGTCGCAGGGGATATTTTTATAAATTCAAAAATGGCGGATATTAATCGATACAAAGATCCGAATCCACAAAATGCAGTCAATTTTTTGACCAGCCTCGATGAAGATGTGGATATTGATGTATACCGGCGTATTTATCTTCATTATGGTAAAAATCTATACCAGTTTGAAGCCCTTAAGTGGGATGTTTATCTCAGGTATGGGGAATTTTTATGGACCGAAGGAAATCCGGAAACAGGCCTGGAGAAACTGAAAAAAGGGGAAGGAGTGGTGGTTTCAGAAGTTTTTGCAAACCAAACCGGGCTTTATCCGGGTAAACAGATAACCAAAGGGTCTCAGCTTCGGCAGACGATTTTGGAAATCTTTGACGAAACTTTTGCCGTTACGACGGTACTTTTGTTGATTGCACTTGTGGTTGCGGCTCTGGGAATTACATCGGCGCTAACTGTCTCGGTATTGGAAAGAGGCCGCGAACTCAACACCATCTTTGCGGTAGGCGGAAGTTTTGGGCAAATAAGAGCCATGATTTTTTGGGAGGCTTTGCTGATGGTGTTTACCGGAAAACTTTTAGGGATGGTATGTGGATTTATATTGTCTTACCTTCTGATATTTGTAGTTAACAAGCAGTCTTTCGGATGGACCTTTTCCCACAGCATCGACTGGTTAACTTTGATTATTTCATACCCCATGATTATCCTGGCCGCCCTTTGTGCTTCCATACCGGCCATCAAACTGGTATTTCGCCAACCTCCGGCCACTTTGCTGAGAGAACCTTATCATGCGTAATTTGTACCAAATATATTTGAGCCTGATTATGGGGATCATTTTGCTCGGACCGGTGGCTCCGTTATCAGCTTCGGACAACCTGATGTATGTCACGGGTCCATGCAATTTGAAATTTCCGGAAGACCATGGGCCCCACGAAAATTACCGGACCGAGTGGTGGTATTACACCGGCAATGTATCGGACCAAACCGGCTTGGCATTCGGCTTTCAACTCACATTTTTCCGCTATCGAATCGGTGATGGAACAAATGAATCTAATGAAAATGGTTTTAAAACCTCGGCATGGAGATCTTCGCAGCTGATTTTAGCACATGCAGCTTTATCCGATATTAACGCTAAAAAACACCACCAGGCCGAAATAATGGCCCGCCAGGCTTTAGACATAGCCGGAGCTGTTCAGGAAAATGATAAAACAAAGGTGTTCATTAAAAACTGGTCTTTGGAAATGATGCCGCAACAGCACCGACTGGAAGCCGATAGCAGAGATTTTTCTTTTAAATTTACAATGATGCCCATGAAAAACCCTGTGCTCCATGGAGATCAAGGGTATAGCCGCAAAGGCCAAAAAGTTGAAAGTTAAATCTGAATATCAAACCTGTTTTTGCAGATCAGGAAATGAAAACACCGGAAACCACAGAGGTGACTTATTGGGAAGGAAGCGTCCTCGTGGATGGTTTTTACGAGGGAGAAAAAATTTCAGGGAAGGGTTACACTGAATTGACCGGATATGCTGAACCTTTTGACTCGCCCCTCTAATTATTGCCTGTCGGTAAACTCCTATTCTCCCTCTCCCTTTGGGGGAGGGCCGGGGTGGGGGTGAATGATATCAGGAGATTATCTTTCCCTCCCCACAGCCCCTGCCAGAGGGAGAGGATTTTCCGGACAGGCACTCTAATTATTTCCTCTGATTTCTGCTCACCGTTGGGCAGTCGGGCTCAGTTCCGAAAATTTGGATGGGCCCGGCCTGGTGTAATGAACAAGGCCGGGCTTGTTGTTATAAAAGAAATTTTGAAAACCTCTCAAAATTAAAGAAATTTTCCCAGGTTAAGTGTTTTGTCTCCAGTGTAGATTAAATTGTCTTCATCCTCATGCTCGCTGAGTTTATGATGACAACTGGTACAAAAAAAATAATTGGGATAAGGATCCTTGCCGCATTTTTTGCATACCCTACCCGTATGAATTCTTTTTTTCAGGGGTTTGGGCTTTTTGATATTCCTTTTCATTTTTTTTCTCCCCACACCTCTCATTGGTGTGAAACCCTTACACAGGGCCCTGAAAATTAACTTTTACCTTTCGCGAGATTGTTACCCCCCGATGGCTTTTTCCGTTTTTTCTTCGTTTGTTTTACAAGCAATGCACTGATTGGCCATCGGCCTTGCCATCAAACGCTTTATGGATATTTCTTCCTCGCAAGTTTCGCATATCCCAAATGAACCATCTTCTATACGCTCCAGAGCTTGCCGAATTTTGTTAATTAATTTTGCCTCCCGATCTCTTATTCTCAGCATAAAACTTCTATCGGTATCAAAAGATGCCCGATCTGTTGGGTCAGGAAGATTATCTCCGGGATCACGCATACCGCTCACAGCGTTTTCGCCGTGCCTTAAAAGATCTTCGAGCTGTTCTGTAAGAAGATTTTTAAAAAACTCCAAATCTTTTTCTTTCATAAACCAGCCTTTTTTAATAAGTATTTGCAGAACAATTCAAATTTGATAAATTATAATAATTAAGAAAATAAAACAGAATTTTTTTTTAGCAAGTACTTAGACTGCAATAAATATGCCATGCTTTAAAAAAACAGGAGCATCATCCGCCTCTGTTGTGCAACTGTATGAGGTATGGGCCAGGTGTCGGTTTTTTGTCCCAAAGTCAAAGCTTACTTTTATTTTGTTTTCTTTGTGTTAAGATTTGGAAAAAATCTAAAAATTAAGAGAGTGGGAAAAAATGAAAGCAATGGCTATTACAAGGATTTGTGATATTTCGAAAAATCGAAATCCTCTTGCTGCAATGGATATGCAAATGCCTGTCATTGGAATTCACGAAGCAATGGTTCAGGTATCCGCATGCGGGGTATGTCATACGGAGCTGGATGAAATTGAAGGGAGAACTCCCCCTGCTGAGTTTCCAATGGTCCCCGGCCACCAGATCGTGGGAACTGTTGTCGATGTGGGCCGTGAAGTTACCAGGCTAAAACCGGGAGATCGGGTAGGAATTGCCTGGATATATTCATCCTGCCAAAAATGTTTTTTTTGCAGAGAGGGTTTGGAAAACCTTTGCGGGGAATTCAGGGCAACCGGAAGAGATGCTCATGGAGGATACGCTGAATATACCAAGGTGGATGAACATTTTGCATTCAAGATTCCGGAAACACTCTCCGATATTGAGGCGGCGCCTCTGCTTTGTGCAGGAGCCATTGGGTATAGATCACTTCGCCTCACCCATATTACAGATGGCTTGAATTTGGGATTGACCGGGTTCGGAGCATCTGCTCACCTGGTCTTAAAGATGGTTAGATATAAATTTCCGAATACAAAGGTTTTTGTATTTGCCAGAAACCCCAAAGAACGCGAGTTTGCTCTGGAACTTGGAGCAGTTTGGGCAGGAGAAACCCAGCAAAGGTCTCCCCGCAAACTCCATGCTATCATTGATACCACACCGGTATGGAGGCCCGTTGTGGAAGCACTCAGAAATTTGCATCCCAATGGCCGGCTGGTAATCAATGCAATTCGCAAGGAAGAATCCGATAAGAATGAGCTTTTGCTACTGGATTATGCCGAGCATTTGTGGATGGAAAAAGAAATAAAAAGTGTTGCAAATGTTGCCGGTTGCGATGTCAGGGAGTTTCTCGATTTGGCCGCAAAAATTCCGATCAAACCCGAAGTTCAGGTGTTTCCTTTGGAAAAAGCCAATGATGCTCTGACCGAGATGAAAGAGGGAAAAATCAGAGGAGCCAAAGTACTTCAAATAGGATAATAGAACGAAAACATGTATCGCTTTTTTATACCTGAACCGCAACTCCAATATCCCATTGCCACTCTCACAGGTCCAGATATCAACCATGTGAAAAATGTGCTTAGGTTGCAACCCGGAGAATATATCCGGCTCTTTGACGGGACCGGTATGGAATATACAGGGCAGATAATTTCAATATCATCCCACTTTGTGCGTATTGAAATTATTGAAAAGACAGCACCTGCTACGGAAAGCCCCCTTCATATCAGCATTGCGCAGTCCTATCTAAAAGAAAAAAAAATGGATCTTTTAATACGTCAACTCACTGAACTGGGAGTCAGTTTTTGGTTTCCATTCTTTTCAGAAAGAAGTGTCCCGTTGCCAGATCAAAAAAAACTGGCTTTACGCCGTCAAAGGTGGAAAAAAATAGCCATAGAAGCTGTCAAGCAATGCCGAAGAAACCGGTTGATGGAAGTCGGACAAGCATTGTCGTTTAATGAAATGCTGTTATCGGCGAAAAATTCAGACCTGAAAATTATCTTCTGGGAAAATGCAGATCTGGCTTTAAATTCGAATAAAATTTTTTTGGAGAAGAAAAACATTCGATCCGTTTACGTAGTCATAGGTCCGGAAGGCGGATTCAGCAAAGATGAAATTAAAAAAGCATTACAACAAGGCTTTTTGCCGGTCAAAATGGGCCCAAGAATTTTGAGAGCCGAAACAGCAACCATTGCAGCATGTGCACTCTTACAATACATGTTTGGTGATTTTGTCTAAAAACCACTTGACAAAAAAAAATAATTAAATTAGAAGTTGCCCTTGTGTGTCAAATCTTGCCGAGGTAGCTCAGTCGGTAGAGCAGGGGACTGAAAATCCCCGTGTCGGCGGTTCGATTCCGTCCCTCGGCACTCAATAAAATCAAGGGTTTACAGAAACGACTGTAAATCCTTTTTTTGTTTAATACCCAATTTGTACAACTCCTGTACAACATTTTTTAAAAGCCCATCTTAACCTGTGCGCAGAAATGATATGATATCTAATGGTTATAACGGATTTGGGGGTGACTCGTTGAAGGAGTGCAAAAGCTGTGCTTTTGCATTTTTTTCTTGTTGCCATGCTTTGGGTGGGAACCAGGGTAGAAAAATTATTCTCTGGTTACATGAATTGAATGATGTTTGAGGGAACTTAATATATACGGCACAATGCAACACTCGCGTAATTTGGAACGAGGGCGGGTTTGGAACCCGCCCCTACAGGCTTCCATGTTGATATTCTATAAACAAATCACCCCCAAATCCGTTATAATCAGGAAATATTGTTTGCCAGACAGTCTCCTGAAATTTTACATCTGGCTACACATGGCTTTTTTTTAGGCGACCAGACATTACCATCTTCAGGCAGAGGTTGCGAAATAGCCACTTTTCCGGCGGTAAAAGAAATATATTCAGAACCCATAGACAGGATAATAGAGCTTGAAAATCCGCTTTTACGATCAGGAATTTTATTGGCCGGGGCTAAAAATTCACTTATCAAGGGAAGCTCAGGGATATATGACGGGATTGTTACGGCGGAAAAGATCTTGGGTATGAACCTTCACGGAACCAAAATGGTGGTATTATCCGCATGTGACACAGGTTTAGGGGAAGTCAGAAATGGTTAAATCCGATTTTAGCCAAGGGATTTATTAAACTGCAACCGTTTCAAAAGCAACTTTCAACTGATCTGATTTGGCGACAGAAAAATTAAGTTTTTCAAAACCAATGACACGGCCGGATTTATTTTTCATCAGAACAACTTCATCCCCGGTTTCTTCGCAGATATATTCATCCTGGGGATTATCAAACCATAATGTCAGGGTATTTCCCACATGATCATAAAACAACTTTACCTGGGCCATACTTTCACCCCCTCTTTTATCGTTTCCGTGGGATAGGTGGTAATCAAAAAGCCTTCCCCGTTAATTTTCTTTGGCACTGAACAAATCCATCTACTGGGGCGTTCCTGTCGATAGAAAAGATACACAGATGAATCACTTCGGCTTATACGAATCTGTGCCGGACTTTCGAGGGTATTTTTTACAATAAACTCTTTTTCAGCCATTACCGGGTGTTTCGTGTTGGTAATCAAATCTCAGTAGGATCGGGTTACACGCACCCGAAAACCAAGCGGGGTTGGAACCTCAAATAAAATGCTTTGCGCATGGTCTTTATCCATAATCTACCATATCAGAAAACCAAATATCATCCAATTAAATCTGTTGCCGATTACATTTTTTTTAACAAGGATTTCTTGGCAATTTCTTCACTCTCCGCATTAATGACTATTAAAAAAGCCTGTTTGAAGGTCTTTCGCAAACGATGTATCCCAGCTCATCCTCCCCATAAAAAACTTTGATGGCGTTTGTGTCGTAAAAATTCTCCGGTTCCCTCACCAAACTGTATGAGCCTGTCTCTTAGCGGCCCCATTTGCGGATATTTTCCTGACACTTTCCAAATGTTACTCCTGCTAATTTAACTTTTTTAAATTCTTGCATTTGTTTTTCCTCCTTTGGTTTATTTGGAATGTTCCCGTTTTCTGCTCATCGAGGAACATACCTAAAATTCAGATATCATTTTCAAGATATCTATTACCCTTTAGAGGTTAGTTAATTCACAGGACTGAAAAAACTAGCTCAGAGGTGTAAAATCTCGTATTTCTGGGGAAAAAAACTTTTCACACACATCCAGGATGGCTGAGGCATAAAAACCCCGGCATCTATACCGGCCAGCATAAATTCCGTAACTTCACCATTTTCGGTAAAGAGTCTTGCTGTCAGAGGCAATTCGATGCCTATTATTTCATATCCGTCCATTTTGTTTGATTCGTAAAATGCCTCTAAAAGACCTTTTCCCAACTGGATGGCCGAATTTTGATCAGGAGTATCTTT
>SKZT01000153.1 GCA_007127235.1 Desulfobacteraceae bacterium | reverse complement strand
GCGGAACTGGTCGGCACGGATGCCTATTGGATTCAGGCATCAGTACCCATTGAACGTTTAAGCTGGATTCAAATTCCTCAAAGACATGAAGGCGGGACATCTTCCGCTGAGATTATCTATTCAGGGGGTTTCAAATTATCGGGCAATGTTGTCCGGCTTATGGGGGATCTTTCCCAGGAAGGACGGATGGCAAGAGTTTTGATCCATGTCAATGATCCGCTTGGACTTCAAAAACAATCAAATGCAATACCTCCCCTGTTAATTGGTGACTTCGTGCAAGTAAAAATCGAAGGAAGTCTTTTGGAAAATGTCTATCAAATTCCAAGAACCGCCCTCAGGGACAACACATTTATATGGATCGTCAACGAAAATTCAAGTCTTAAAATCAAAGAGGTTGAAACCGTGTGGAGAGAAACTGACACGGTGGTAATCAAAGACGGGGTCAAGCCCGGAGATCTGCTGGTTCTTACCAACCTTTCAGCTCCCGTGGAAGGCATGCCGGTGCAGGTGAACAACTTCATTTCTGAAAATATCCTGCCTGAAAAAGAGCCGTCTTCCCTTTTTTCAGAAACATCATAATATGGATCACGATAAATCATTACCGGATAATAATACAACAGGGCCGATTGCCTGGATGGTGAAACATTCGGTGGCCGCAAACCTTCTGATGCTGGTTCTTTTGATCGGAGGCATTATCATGGCTTCTAAAATCAAGCAGGAGGTATTTCCGGATTTCGACACCGACCAGGTCAGTATCACCGTGCCTTACCCCGGTGCAAGTCCTCAGGAAGTTGAAAGAGGCATTATACTGGTTATCGAGGAATCCATATCCGGCCTTGAGAGTGTTGATGAAATCCGGTCCACGGCCCGTGAAGGCATGGCCTCCATCGTTGTGGATATGATCGAGGGTGATAATCTGCAAAAGCTGGCTCAGGACATTCAAAACGAAGTGGACCGTATCACATCCTTTCCCGAAGATTCTGAAAAACCCATTGTATCTATTGTTTCCAGAAAGCGATATGTGGTCTCCCTTGCCTTGTATGGTGACCAGAGTGAAAAAGTTCTCCGGGAGTATGCAGAATTTATTCGGGACCGGCTTCTTCAGGATGAAGACATCACTCAGGTGGAAGTAACTTCTGTTCGAAATTATGAGATCAGCATAGAAGTTTCCCAGGATACACTTCGCACCTACGGACTGACCCTCGATGACGTTGCCCAACGGATTCGCAGGGCATCCGTGGAACTTCCGGGAGGTGCCATAAAAACAGAAGCCGGGGACATTCTGGTGCGGATGCGAGAAAGACGTGATTTCGGACATGAATTTGCCGCCATTCCCATCATTACTTCAGCAGACGGCACAAAAATTTTGCTGGAAGATATTGCCAAAATCAATGACGATTTTGAAGAGACCTCTGTTTCTTCCCGATTCAATGGGTATCCTGCAGTAATGATCGATGTTTTTCGTGTGGGTGCCCAAACTCCCATCTCCGTTTCGGATGCGGTAAGGCGAGTGGTGGAAGAAATTAACATATCACTTCCTTCAGGCCTTCAGATAGATTCCCGCAATGACCGCTCGGATATTTTCCGGCAGCGGCTTGGGCTTTTGATTAAAAACGGGCTTTTAGGACTGGCCCTAGTCTTTATATTTTTAGCATTGTTTCTCGAGCCCCGTCTCGCTTTCTGGGTCAGCCTGGGCATTTTGATATCTTTTCTGGGGTCCTTTTTCTTTTTGAGAGCATTCGACGTCAGTATCAATATGATATCCATGTTCGCTTTTATTGTAACCCTGGGAATTGTTGTGGATGATGCCATTATTGTGGGGGAAAATATTTATTACCATCAACAACAGGGGGAGTCCTGGCTGAATTCGGCCATAAACGGTGCCAGAGAAATTTCAGTACCTCTCAATTTCACAGTCTTCACAAATATGGTTGCATTTTTACCCATGCTATTTATACCCGGGTCTATGGGAAAAATTTTCATGGTTATTCCCATTGTGGTCATCAGCGTTTTTACCATATCCCTTATCGAAAGTTTATATATACTTCCCGCACATATCGGCCACAGGCGAAAAACAGCTCCCGGCGGCATTCTAAACAGGATTTCCCGCTTACAGCAGCGTTTCGGAAACGCTTTCACCCGTTTTGTCAACCGCCGTTATGCCCCATTTCTTCGCTCGGCCATTCAGTGGCGGTATTTAACGTTGGCCATTGGCATAGCCGTGCTTTTTATAGCGGTCGGTTACCTGAGAAGCGGTCGTCTGGGCTTCGAACTTTTTCCCCGCATAGAATCCGATTACGCCCTGGCAACCGCAGTACTTCCATTCGGAGCTTCCTTTGAAAATGCCCGTCAAGTTGAACGCCTCATACTGGAGGCATCCAGAGAAGTCATTGACAATAATGGGGGCAAAGCGCTTGTGGATGGTACTTTTTCCAGTATTCAAGACAATGTTGTCGAAGTCCGCATGTACCTGACACCCCCTGATGTCCGGCCTTTATCCACACTGAAAGTCACCCAGCTTTGGCGGGAACAGACCGGGATCATTCCAGGCATTAAATCAGTCAGGTTCGAATCGGATGCAGGGGGGCCGGGACGGGGAGCCGCTATTGCCGTGGAACTGAGCCACCAGCAGATGGACATACTTGAAAAGGCAAGCGCGGAACTGGCGGACGCTTTCCGTTTTTATTCAACTGTGACAGACATCGATGACGGCTTTGCACCCGGCAAACCGCAGCTGGATTTCAATATAAAGCCGGAGGCCCGAAGTCTTAACCTTGAGGCCAATGAAGTAGCACGGCAGGTGCGCCACGCTTTTTACGGCGCTGAAGCCCTGAGGCAGCAAAGGGACCGAAATGAAGTCAAAGTCATGGTAAGATTTCCCCGGGAAGAACGTATCTCCGAATACAGCCTTGAAGAGATGGTTCTCAAAGCCCCCGGAGGAACTGAAATTCTTCTTCGCGATGCCGTATCCATAACCCGGGGCCGGGCATATACGGATATTAACCGAAGGCAAGGCAGACGAATCGTTACGGTTACTGCGGATGTCACCCCCAGAAGTCAGGCAGGGCAGGTTTTGGCATCTGTCACAAGGGAAATCCTTCCTGAACTTCAGGAAAAATATCCGGGGCTTTCCTACAGTTTTGAAGGCCGTCAGGCAGATCAGCGTGAAAGTATGCAAAGCCTGTTCAGAGGACTTCTTCTGGCAATGCTTGTCATTTTTGCCATGCTGGCAATCCCCTTGAACAGCTATGTGCAACCCGTCATCATAATGGGTGCCATCCCATTCGGTATCGTGGGCGCGGTGATCGGACACCTGATCATGGGATACAGTCTAAGTGTGCTGAGCATGTTCGGCGTGGTGGCCTTGTCAGGCGTTGTGGTCAATGCATCCCTTGTCCTTATCGATTTTGCCAATCGAAGAAGAAAAAACGGTATGGATCCCCTGCAAGCCATACAGGCATCGGCAATCCATCGTTTCCGCCCCATCATCCTAACTACCCTGACCACCTTCGGAGGCCTTGCTCCCATGATTTTCGAAACCTCCCGTCAGGCAAGATTTCTGATCCCCATGGCATTATCATTGGGATTTGGGATCCTTTTTGCAACAGTCATCACTCTGATACTGGTACCGGCATTTTACATGATTTTGGAAGATCTCAGAAAAATTGTTGGTAGTGTTGTAAAAGTTTCTGTCTTTCCTCTTCGGGAAGGGAATTAAGATAGGATTTCCAGCCGGGGCACCATCGGATATGCCACTTCCAAAATCGTCCTATAAGAGATTTTGGGTTTTTATCATACCGAGCTCTTAATTTGCAAGATGCGCAGCCTTTCATTTTTTCACCGTCATTTAGTGCTTATGATTACCACAGGTATGGGGCTGGGTATTTCCGCCACCACAGGTATGGGGCTGAGTATTTCCACCACCACAGGTATGCTCCTGACCGAATTTTGCAAGCTTTTGATCCAGGATTGCCGAGATTACCTCATTTACGGTACCGGCCCCTCCACTGTGATACACATCAATACCCACCTGATTGAATCCCATCAGGGGACGAAGTCCCATTCCACCGGCAATCAGGGCTTTTACACCCTGTTGAGCCAGATAATTTACCGGGGCGATACAACCTCCCTGTTCATGAGGAAGATTGGGTACTACCTGAATATTTTTAATTTCACTATTTTCAACCAGAACCAGCGTATACAGTTCGCAATGGCCAAAATGAGCCCCAACCGGAGCATTTAGCCCCCCCGGCTGTTCTGATGGTACGGCAATAAGGGTGTTCATTTTTAAGTAACTCCTTTCTAAAAGTAGGATTTTAAGTTTTAGGTTTTAGGTTTTAGGTTTTAGGTTTTAGGTTTTAGGTTTTAGGTTTTAGGTTTTAGGTTTTAAGTTTTGAACCTGCGCTCATAATAGTTATATCTTTGATGGGAGCGTGTCAAGGAAATTTTGTTAATGATTGACAAATAACTTATTTTTTTGGCATATTTTATGAAAAATAAGCCCATTGTGTGGACATATACAGGAATAATTATTGCATGCCATGACCTTTAAAAAATTAATTAAAGATTAAGCAGTGCCTGTCCGAAAACTCTGTTTCTCCCTCTCCCTTTGGGGGAGGGTCGGGGTGGGGGTGCGAATCTAATTTCCTGAGGATATAAATTGTCGAAAAGAAAATATCCAAATATGGTATGCTGCCGAATCTGTCTTATTTGCATTATTTCTCTTGCGGTTTTTTTGCCGGATGCTCTTTTCAACGAGGTTTTCGCTGTTTCTGCAAAGGAGCGTTCACTGTTTCAGCGTTCAATCATCGATTACCGTAAGCACCTTAATCCCAAATATAAAAAAAATGTCCGAAAAGAAACAAAATATATAATTGTTCATACCTCGGAGGGAGGTTTACAAAGCACACTTAAAACCGTGTCAGGTGGGAAACTGACCCATAATGGCAATCGCACATTCGGGGGTCATGCCCATTATGTTATTGCCCGAGATGGTCGAACTTTTCGGATATTGGACAAAAAATATATCGCCGATCATGCAGGCCGGAGCATGTGGAACGGTGAAACCAACCTCAGCCGGGTTTCCATCGGCATCGAGATAGTGGGATACCATTACGATTCGATTACCGGGCAGCAATACCGCTCAGTGAACAATCTCATCAAGATCCTTCAAAGAATCTATAACCTCAACGATCGTGCGGTTCTGACTCATTCGCAGGTAGCTTACGGAAAACCGAATCGATGGTTTCAGAGTGACCATCGCGGGCGTAAGCGCTGTGCAAAAAATTTCGACCGGCGTAAAGCGGGGCTTGGGCCTACCTGGTCATATGACCCGGACGTGCGTGCCGGAAGGCTGACAGCCGACAAGGCGTTGGCAGCCATATTCTATGATTCGTCAGCTGCGGCAGCGGATGTTTCAGAGCAAAACAACGTTATTTCCAAAACCAATACAGCCTGGGCAATCGCCGGGGAAGATTATAACAGTCCTCAAACGCTCTACAAAATCCCCGACGGGCGGATAATTGCGGGGGACCAAATCGAAAAAAAGATCGGCTGGAACCGGATTGCCCCAAATACCGTTGTGCTTTTAAACCAGCAGCACCTACCCGAGATTCTTGCACAAACTTCTCCTGTCAAAATTCTCTCCAATGGCGCAACAGCCTGGTCTTTTGCCGGCAGAGAATATAACAGCCGTTCAACCTTTTATTTTTTGCCATCCGGAACTATCGCCGATGGGACACAAATATCCGACTGGGATGATCTTCCCTCACAGACACGACTCATTATCGGCTATAAAGGCCCTTATGCCGTCAATGACTCTATCACCGCCTACCGCATTGCGGGTCATAAATACCAGGATAAGCACACTATCTATTATTTGCCGAATCATAAAGTGTACACCGGTAACAATGTGCCCGATTTTTCGCGTCTTCCAACAGGCACAATGGTTTTTCTTCCGGCACTTTAGGTGACTGGCAATAATTTTTGAGAAATGACCGATTTAACCTGAATTGATATATAGATTTTAGAGACATCAAAATCTATTGACATATGATTCATTTTTTGAGATATAGTCACACAGGTGTTTATTTTATATCATTTTATAATCTCTTGACGAATTCGGAAACCTAAGAAACCAGATGTCTGCATGACAAAATGACATTTCTCCTTTAACCATACAGACATCGCACCAACGGACCGACTCGGAGAGGGATATCTTTGAGTGACTCTTAATAAGGAGGTGTTTTTATGAAAAAAGAAGACATGTGGTTAATCGCTGTGGTCGCTTTTTCGATCCTCTTCGCCCTTTCTTTCGGATGGGGGGTATGGGGATAATTTTTATTCTTGACCATGGTTTGTTTTTTGGTTTGTTTTTTATTTTCCCGCCGGCTTTTATATCCAAAAGCCGGCGGTTTTTTTTCTTCCAGCCTGTTTTGAGCGGTTGAAAATTATGAGATGCCCCTACCGCTTGAATTTTCCGCGCTCCATGGCGATTTTCATATAAGTTTTTAACAGGTTTCCGGGAGGATCATATTTTTCATCTTCGGGTTTTTTTACCAGTTCGATTGCATCATAGTCGCATGTGGTAACACATAACCCGCACCCGATACAGCGGGAAAGATTTACATGAGCGCTGTGATCAACCACTAAGGCATCCATGGGGCATCTTTGCACGCAAGTGGAGCATGCGGTGCAATTATCTTTATCAACCTGGGCATAGTAGTTGGTGCGCACTGCTTTGGCGGGTTCAGGCAGCGACTTGATGTTTTTGAGAATTTGACAGCAGCATCCGCAGCACATACATATATTTGCCGCTTTTTTGGCGTTACTGGGCTGAAGCACAAGTCCGGCAGCCACCCCTTCCCTGACCAACCTGAGGGCTTCCTCCTGGTCGATGGGCCTTCCCAGGCCGTTTTCTTCATAATAAAAGGCACCTGTTGAAAATACCAGGCAGACTTCTTCCGGGCGGCCGCATCCCTGATCCATCATGTTATGCTCTTTTCTGCAGATACACGGGGCCACCACAATTTTGGACTGGCTTCGAATAATGGTTTCCGCCTGTTCGTAGGGCATTACGTTGGTATCCACGGTAACACTATGATTGACGGGAATAACCCGCAGTTGTTGTGTTTTTTGGTTTGCCCATCCTTTTTTAATCAGATGCGGAGCATATTCATTGAAATCTTT
>SKZT01000049.1 GCA_007127235.1 Desulfobacteraceae bacterium | reverse complement strand
GTTCTTGGTTTGAAAAGCTGAATTTCCAAACGGAGGTATCCATGTTGACTTTTTGCTGTGGTTTGCCGGTTTCACGCAGCGGGCGCAGCGTTTGCGCAACGAACGCAGCGGTTTTCCATAGGTTGCATTGCGTGCGCTGCGGTTCGTTGCGGTCGCTGCGCGAAACCTTTCCCGGAAATTGGTAAATGGTTTAAACCTGAGGTGATGAAAAATGTCGCAAAACCGGGCTGAAAAATCCACTCGGTTTTGTTCATGCAGATGAATAAAAAAATGACAGAATTCAGCAAAAAACCCTGGAAGGGTGACATGTTATAGCCGGTGGTTTTTAACCACCTTTATCATTCAGGAAAAACCAAACCCAATCCATAAATATTATTGACACATTATTTGCTTAAAGATATTTCCAAATTCGCCTTTTAAAGTGAGTAGAAAAATGAAACGATAAAAAGCGGTTTTTTGGAATAATAAAAACAGGTAGTGTGAACAAATCCTGTAATTAAAGATGGTTGTTTTTTTTAAATTTTTTTTGACACTATTTATAAAGCAGCCCATGAAGTCAGGTCATTTATTTGACACTAAAAAATTTACACTGCACAAACCCTTTGACAGCTTTTTAAGTCAATGACATTGAATATGATTATCAAAACCCAACTACTCACATGGGAAAAAGAAGGCCGCAGCATTTATTACACGGCAAACAAAAACCACCCCCTTTTTCCGGAACTCAAATCCATGGTCAGCAAGGTCATGGGCCTGGACCAGGTCATGGACAGCATCCTCACCCGACTGGGAGACCTGGAAAAAGCGTATCTTATCGATGATTACGCCGAAGGTAAAGACACGGGCATCATCGACCTCGTCCTGGTGGGAAATATCGACCCGTATCATTTGAACGACTTGAGCAGAAAAACAGAACGATATATTAAGAGAAAAATCCGTTCCCTGGTGTTAACCCAGGAGGAGTTCAAGGCCTTTGAACCTAACCTGGCAAACCGGCCGATTCTTCTGATCTGGGAACAGCGGAAAAATATGTAGCCATTCCCCGTAAGGGGAAAAACTGTGAATGATTTTTTAAGCAGATTTGCTTTTTTAAGAGTCAAGATGTAACCGAAGGCGCGGAGCTGGGTTTTTTCATTTTGCCCTTGGTTCTTGATTCCTTGTTCTTGATGTTAATATCTTGTATAATCGTTTAAAAAAAATATGAAAGTCAGGGAAGTTAGATGATGGAATCGGATAAAATTTATGACAAAATAGCCAGTTTGCCTCCGGAAGCAAAACAACAGGTTGCCGACTTCATATCTTTCTTAAAAAAGCAATATTAAAAGACGCAAAAAATGGAGGTTTGCGGTATGAAACCGGAAAGTGTAACAGTATCAAAAAGAGGATACATTGTTTTACCGGCGCACATCAGAAAGGAAATGAACATTAAGCCCGGCACCAAAATTCTGATCCACACGGAAAAAAATCGTATCACTTTGGAAACAGTACCATCTTTTACTCAAAAATTATCCGGATTAACCCAAAAAACAATGGGCGATACTCCGGAGAAAGTGGATCTGTTTCTCGACAAAGAGCGGAAAGAAAGGGTAAATGATTGACATCGCAACGTTGAAAAAATCGGTTCGAGGTAAAAAGGTACTTATTGACAGTAATATTATTATATACTTAACGGAAAAAACGGAGCCTTACCATCGTCTATCGTGGGAGTTGTTTTCCATGATAGAGGAAGGTATCAGTAGTGCCGTAATATTCATACTTTCTGTATCCGAGGTTATGCAGGGGCCTATAAGGGCCGGTAAGACAGATACGGCAATGGCTGTCAAAAACTATCTTCTCAATTTTCCCAACAGTAATTGTCAGTATGTTACCTTTGAAGTGCTGGAGCATGTGGGAAAGGATCAAAGGGTTAACTGGAAAACCCTCAGGGCTGTCGACAGTTTGATTATTGCTTCAGGTCTTCATGCTCATGTTGACCTGTTTATTTCGAACGACCGCCATTTCATAAAATCGCTTCTGCCGGAAATACTCCTTTCTTTTTAAAAAAAGGATTCAACAGCTTATCATTTAATTAACATCCCATCGCCCATAGCCTTTGACACAAATGAGTGTAACCTGTTTGTGTGAAATCCGATTTTTCTGTAGGTGCGAATTAATTCGCACTTTTAATCCGGCACGGATTTACAGAAAAGTCTTTAGCGGCCCCAGCAACTTTTTCTCTGGGGAAACGGGCATAGACACTATAATGGACAATGGGGTTCACATTGTGCGAATGAATTCGCACCTACAAATGAGCACAAGTCTTTTCACACAAACAGGTTACACTCGACACAAATAAAAAAAGGACAAAATAGCAACGCCAATTCCCCTTATTTCAAGAGTCCCTTAGGGACGAAATATAAAAAAATGTTGGTATAATCAGGCTAATTTTTACACCCCCCAACCCCAATCAACATCACCCACCCGGGTGCCGAAACTTGCGTCACCGGCTCCTGCCACCTTGTCCGGTTTCAGCCGGACCACGGCAACGGCATCCATATCCTTGTGGACTGCGGCATCGTTTACATCCCGGCACCCACGAATCGTTGCTGGAGGCGGCCAACTTCATTGAAACCAATGACCAACCCCTATAATCTCAGTTAAACTTGCCAATCAGTATCTATTTGGATACAATATTGCCATGAATACAATACTGCGTACTGAAACGTTCGATAAGTGGCTTAGAAAGCTTAAGGACGCCCGAGGTAAGGCACGTATTATTGATAAAATCCGATCTGCTGGAAGAGGCAATTTCAGTGACTGTCAAGCAGTAGGCCAGGGGGTCTGGGAGATGCGGATTCACTTTGGCCCGGGATACCGGGTATATTATTCTCGTATGGGGCCGGTGGTCTTTATCCTGCTCTGAGGGGGTACTAAGCGGAACCAAAAAAGGGATATTGCCAAAGCGCATGAAATGGCAAAATTGTTAGAGGAAGATGAATGATGAAAAAGAACAGCCAATTGAAAATTGCACCATTTGATGCAAGTGATTATCTGGACAATGAAGAAACAATTGCTGAATATCTTTCGGTGGCTTTAAACAACCCGGACCCGGATGCTTTTCTGGATGCGGTTCGTGATGTTGCCAAGGCCCAGGGTATCTCAAAAGTGGCTCAGAACGCAGGGCTTGGGAGAGAAAGCTTATACAAAGCGTTAAAACCAGGTGCAAAACCCCGATTTGAAACGATACGCCGCCTGTTGACCGCATTAGATGTTAAAATTGAAATTGTCGCTTCCTGATTTGAACGGAGTCAGGTCCCACCGTGATATAAGCCCGGTATAAAAACCAACAGCCATCAACCGAACTGATGACCCCAAGCCCCATCACCATCTCACCCATCTGGGCGCTGAAACCTGCGTCACCGGCTCCTGCCACCTGGTTCAGTTTCAGGCGGACCACGGCGGTAGCATCAATATCCTGGTGGACTGCGGCATTGCCCAGGGCCATGACCCGCAGGTGCCTTTCGACCGGTTCCCGGTGCCGCCGGCGGACATCGACTTTCTGTTTCTCACCCATGCCCACATCAATCACACCGGCCGGGTCCCGAACCTGATCGATGCCGGATTATCCGGTGAGATCATCTGCACCCACGGCACCAAGGCTCTGAAAAGCGTTGCAAATCATATCCTGAAGGCTTATTATTGTTGAAAAAGCCTCCGAATCAAAAATATAAAGCATAAGGAGTCACAACAATGAGAACTTTCACAGCAATCATTGAAAAATGCAAAGAAACAGGTCTATACGTAGGATTTGTACCGGGATTTCCAGGCGCTCATTCTCAAGGTGAATCTTTGGATGAACTAAATAATAATTTAAAAGAAGTGATTGAAATGCTTCTTGAAGATAAAGAGCCTGATATAGACAGTGAATTTATTGGAACCCAAAATGTTATGGTGGCCTGATAAAGGGCAACATACCCATCTTGAATCCCCAGAAAGTGTCTTCCATCCTCATAAAACCTGGATTTAAAGAAATCAGACAAAAAGGTTCACATAAGCAATACAGAGATCCTGATGCCAGAGGAACAACAGTACCATTTCACAAAGGGAGAGACATTTCCCTTGTTTTACTCAGACAAATTACAAAAGATATTGATCTTACGATCGAGGAATTTTTGCAGTACCGCTGATAAATTCTGTCAAACACCTTGGACCATGCCCTGTCCGACAAAGGCATCGTGTACATCCCGGCATTTGCCCTGGGCCGGACCCGGGAACTGATCTATGAGCTGGACCGCATCAACCCCGAAGTGCCGGTATTCATCGACTCCCCGCTGGGCATCCGGATCACCCGGCTATACCAGGACATGGATGACTGCTGTGACAGGGAAGCCGCGGAAGGTCGCACCCCGGCCAAAGACGCCATTCATTTGCTGTACGGATATTCGGCCCATGCCGACCAGAAAGCCTTGTGCGACTGGGTGAAATCCATGCCGGAACCACCGAAGGAAATCCGGCTGGTACATGGGGAACCGGAAGCTCAGAAAGCGCTCAAATCCAAACTTGATAAGCTATTTTGAAAATGACAAATAGAAAGCTTTGTCGTTGCTGGTGGATGAAAACAATCCAGAAAACGGGGGTAAATTGACATTTTGCGATCCAAATGGTAACTTTTGAATACAAAAGGTTTGAATCATTTTAACAGAAATTTCAGGAAATAAAACTGCTGCAATTGTTCCTTTTAAGGAGGAGAAGGATGAATACAGTCATTCTTGAATTACCTTTGGACGCTCTGGCATTGCCTGGAATACCGCCCGAAGATCTGGTGAGTGAAGCACAATTTATGCTGGTCCTCAAACTGTTTGAAATTGGGCGATTAAGCTCTGGAAAGGCCGCAAGGCTTTACAAAATGAGACGTGTAGCATTTTTTCCTTGCAGCAGGGCGGGTCTGGGTGCCGGTAGCAACACTTGATGATGAATAAAATACAAAAAGCTTTTGAGAAAAAAAACATCCTATGGCGACAGCATGCACTTGAAAGAATGCTGGAACGGAAAATTTCAAGAAAACGGCATTACAAGAAAAGAGAGGAAATGATATGTTTTTTTATCAAGGTTGTCCTATGTGTGGGGGGGATCAGCGCCCAGGCACAACCACCTTCACAGTGGACAGAAAAACAGTCTTGGTTGTTGTCAGGAACGTGCCCGCAATCGTTTGCAACCAATGTGGAGAAGCTTGGATTCAGGACACAATCTCCGAAGAATTGGAAAAAATTATTACCGAAGCAAGTACGAAGCGCCGTCAGTTGGAAGTGATTGACATGGCCGCCTGATCTGCCAATTAGCCCACGCTTTCTCATAGCCCGAAAACCTTCAACCTAACTGATGATCCCAAGCCACATCACCAACACCCACCTGGGTGCCCAAACCTGCGTCACCGGCTCCTGCCACCTGGTTCAGGTTCAGCCGGACCACGGCGGAGGCATCAATATCCTGGTGGACTGCGGCATTGCCCAGGGCCATGATCCGCAGGTACCCTTTGACCGGTTCCCGGTGCCGCCGGCGGACATCAACTTTCTGTTTCTCACCCATGCCCACATTGATCACACCGGCCGGGTCCCGGACCTGATCGATGCCGGATTTTCCGGTGAGATCATCTGCACCCACAGCACCAAAGCCCTTCTCCTGCCAATGCTCCTGGATGCCATGTGGTTTTCCAGCCGCACCGATCTCCAGGTCCGGGCCATGGAAAAACAGATCGACGACCTGTCCTGGGGTTTGAACTGTACGAATCCTTCACCCTGACACACGACATCGCCTTTACCCTGAAAAACGTCGGCCACCAGTTTATCTTTATTTACCGCACCACGCCTGACGCAGCCTCGCGCATAAATGCCTGCATCGATTCTGACCCGCTGTTTCATCTTTCAACTCCGGATGAGTTCAAATCTAAATTAGAACCAATTGAAATTCCAAATTGGGGTATCCATGTTGACCTTTTTCGGTTTCACTCAACGAACGCAGCGTTTTTTCATGAATTGCGTTGCGTGTGCTGCGGGCCGTAGCGACCGCTGCGTGAAACCATTTCCGAAAGCTGGCAAATAATTAAACCATTGATTCTGATTTATAAATGCTCAGCAAGCTCATGGACAACATTTTCGTCCGGCCCGGGACTTTGGAACAGGCGTATCTCTTCGATGATAACGCAGAAGCAAGGACACAGTCATCATTGATCTGTTGATAGGCGAAACTATTGACCACGGCCACTAAGACGATATGAGCCAAAAAACATACTTAGCAGTGCCTGTCCGAAAACTCCTCTCCCTCCGGGAGGGGTTGGGGGAGGGAAAGATAACCTCCTGATATCATTGACCCCCACCCCGACCCTCCTCCAAAGGGAGAGGGAGAAACAGAGTTTTCGGACAGGCACTACTTAGGTTTGACAAGCCATTTCAACCCTGATAAGGTAGTGCTGTAAACTACTTTAAATGGAAGGTTTCCTTATGAAGACCATCACAGCTGCTGATGCAAATCGCAGGTTTTCAAGCCTGCTTCGTGAAGTGAGTAAAGGTGAAGAAATTACGATTCTATCAAGGGGTACACCTGTGGCAAAAATCATTGCTGTCCATTCAGAGGCTTTGCGAAAAAATGCAATGAAAAATGTCTTGATATCGCGGCTGAAAGCCCAGGACATAACAGGATCTCGAAATTGGACCCGTAGCGAATTATATGACGATTAATCATGCGTGTTGCTCTGGATACGAATATATTGGCCTATGCCGAAGGTATCGGCGATAAGGCCCGCTGCGCCGTTGCCATCCGTTTAATCGAACGATTACCGGCTGAACTGGTGCTGCTTCCCGCACAAACTTTGGGGGAGCTTTTTCGGGTTCTGGTCGGGAAAGCAAAAAGGGAAGCAAGGTCTACCCGTGAGGCAATTATGGCCTGGGGCGATAGTTTTGAAGTTGCCGACTCTTCCTGGTCGGCTTTCCAGGCCGCCATCGATCTTGCAATCGATCACAGGCTGCAAATCTGGGATGCTTTGATTATGGCGGTTGCCGCGGAAAATCATTGCCGTCTGCTTTTGAGTGAAGACTTGCAAAACGGTTTCATCTGGAGGGGTCTTACTGTGGTCAATCCCTTTGCCGAAACAACTTCTCCGCTTCTCGAAAATATTATGGCATCATGACACTGATACCCGGTTCCCACGAATTTCATCCCGTTTCCCTGG
>SKZT01000308.1 GCA_007127235.1 Desulfobacteraceae bacterium | reverse complement strand
GATAATCGCCGGCTGGTGAACCAGTATTTCACCTGATCAAAAAGGCTTGACATTGAAACGCTATTACTGTTATGAGCTTGTGCTATAAATTTTGAGCAGAAGCTCTTATTTGATCAAATCATCACAATAAGGCCACGAAGGCCCCTAATACTTACAAAAGATAATGGGGATTCGTGGCTTTTTTTTTTGCAAACACCACATCCGCATTTCTTTTTCCTCAACACAGGAGTTCGAATTTTTACCCATTTAATAAGGAGGAAAAAAACAATGATCAAAAGGAAATGTTTTGGATTGTTTTTGGCCGTGATGTTTTTGGTTTGCATTCAGTTGGCCATTGCCCAAGATGAGACCCTCAAAACGCACCGGCTCGATGAGGTGGTGGTGTCTGCAACACGAGCAGAAATTCCGATTGCCGATGCTCCCCAAAGCGTCACAGTCATTTCGGAAGCTGAAATTATGGCTTCCCCCTTTGAAAGAATTGAAGACATTCTCAGATTTTATGCCGGTATTTATAACACCAGCCATTATGGCACCCAGACAGGCGGAATCAGAAGCCACCTTACTATGCGGGGTACTGGCCGAAACCGCTTGCTGATGATGCTCGATGGTGTTCCACTTAACGACAATTTTAACAACTCCATTGCATGGGTGGCATGGGGCCTTATTCCCAGAGAAGCCATCCAGCGAATCGAAGTCGTTCGTGGACCTGCATCTGCAGCCTTTGGCTCCGAGGGCCTTGGAGGAGTTATAAACATCATTACCAAAAATCCTGCCGAAGAAAGGGAAACCAGTTTCAGAATAAGGGCCGGTTCGGGGAAAACCCACCAGGCTTCGGCTTTACATTCGCAGAAATTTTCCCAAACAGGTATTCTTGCATCCGGAAGCTATGAAAAGAGCGACGGGTTTTACATGGTGGATCCGGATCAAATTGAGCAGTATACCCTTAAAAGGCACCGGGATGTCGGCAAGGCATTCGGTAAAGCCACCTATTCTGCAACCGACAAAACCGAATTTACTTTGAGCGGACTTTATTACGAACATGAAATGGGTAAGGGCCGTGAATATTTTTATGATGATCTTCAATTGGACCAGTACAGGCTTGGCATAACCCATCGGGGCAATTTCATGGACTGGAGCGGTATGGTTTACCTCAATCGTGCGGATAAGACAGCCTATCAAGACAGATTTGTCGGCAGAATCAACGAATATATTCCCGACCGTAACGAAAAATTTCCCGAAAACATTGTTTGGGGTGCGGAACTTCAAAACACGGCCGATCTTTTTGACATGGTCACGCTTACCACCGGTGTTGCCTATAAATGGGTTAAAATGGAATATGAAGAGGAATATCTCACTACAATCCGCGAAGCCGGAGCCAAGGGACGTCAGGAATCCATTTCTCCATTTCTGGATATCACAGCCCGTTTCCTGGACGACAAACTGATTGCCAATGCAGGCATTCGTTATGATAATATCCGAAATTTCGATGGGGAAGAATTCGATACGGACCCGGATGGTATCGTAGACCCGTTCGATAACCGGTATTCCACAACAAGATGGGACCAGTTTTCCCCTAAAGCAGGACTTGTCTTTCATCCTGACATGCTTTCAACTCTGAGAACTTCTATCGGAAAGGGGTTCAAGGCTCCCAGTCTTTTCGAACTTTATAAAACTCAGGTTCGGGGAGGCGGAAGGTTCCGTACCTGGTCCAACCCGGATCTGGATCCCGAAAAAATTGTCACCTGGGAAATTGGGGGTGAAAGATTCTTTTTCGACAATCTGTGGACCAGGGTTACTTATTATCACTCCTGGGCTGATGATTACATCGTGGACAGAACCATAGATATCTCTACTGTCGATGGTGTCAGATACACAACCCGCCAGCGCGACAACGTAGAAGAAGTGGAAATCCAAGGTGTGGAGGCTGAGTTTCAGTATTATTTTGGGCACGGCTTGAACTCATTTTTCAATTACACCTATAATCAATCCGAAATTACCAAAAACAGAGAAAGACCGGAGCTTGAAGGCAAGTATTTAACCGGAGAACCTAAACACAAATACCGTGCAGGTTTTACCTACAGAAATCCCGCCTTCATCAATGGATCTATTGTGTTCCAGCACGATCGTGACCGGTACCTGGATGATTTGAATACCGAAAAAGCTGCGAATATTACAACGCTGGATCTTTCGGTATGGAAAACTTTTTTGGATTTTGCCACCGTAAGATTTGATATTGAAAACCTGACCAATGAAAAAGATTTTCTCACTGAAGGTGTTTTGTATTATGGGTCCATTCAGTTTGATTTTTAAAATAACCATGGAGAGGCAGTTTGATGAAATTAAAAAGATCTGAAATTATCACAGCAATTGCGCTGTTTTTTATTTTCCTTATATCATTTCCCGTTGAAGCGGGTGATAAGGGAAAACTTTACGTTGTCGGAATGGGGCCGGCCGGGCCGGACCTGACTCCACCCAGGGCGCTTGAAATCGTCAAAAAAGCTGACGTATACCTTACCTCGCCCGGACTGCCGGACCGGTTCGACCGGTTCAGCGACTATATCGACCCGGACAAGGTGGCGTTTGATCCATGGGAACCGCTCAGGGAAACCCGTCAATTAAAGAATGACGACTACGAGGCCTGGGAGGCGCACACGGAAAAACACCGAAAAAAAGTCCATGATTTCCTCCTTGAAAAAATAAACGAAGGCAAAACGGTAGTGATGATGGACGGTGGCGACCCCTGTATTTACGGTCCGTCGCTTCACCAGCTGCTGAAGGGTTTTGACGAGGACCTGTTCGAGGTAATTCCCGGCATGGGGGCATTTAACGCCGCCAGTGCTGCACTTAAAAAATCCTTTACCCCTGAAGATGTCCGGTTTGTGATGCTTACATCACCCCGGTCCCTGTTCGGGGAAAACTGGGAAAAAGATGACGAAATATTAAAAGACTTGGCCAAGTATGAAACCACAATGGTCTGGTACATGTCGCTTCGTTCAATTGATCGGGTAGCTGAGCGCATGGCCAAATATTATCCCCCGGATTTTCCCATTGCCATTGTTTATTATGCAGGCTATCCTGATAAAGAAAAGGTTTTGAGAAGTCAATTAGACCGCATTGTAGAGGATGTTCAGCAAATGGATGAAGAGTGGCTGGGACTTTTTATTGCCGGACAAGTTGCGAAATGAACGGGTATGTTTTAATCAGGGGATTTGAAGTTTTTTTAAATCCCCCTAAATCCCCCTTTTCCAAAGGGGGACTTGCTACACACAGCATCCTTTAGGATGACACCCATGTGCTGCTTGTAGGGGCGGGTTCCAAGCCCGCCCTTTTTCAAAATTCGCCGGATGTTGGTTTGTGCCATCTATATTGCGCGCCCCACGAAAACATTCAAACGTGTAATCATTGGAGAATTTTCACACCCACAAATCCATTATAATCAGTTTTTTACTGTTTATAAAGGTTTTGGGGGTGACTTGTTGAAGGAGTGCAAAAGCTGTGCTTTTGCATTTTTTTCTCTATGCCATGCTTTCACGTACCTAAAGCAAAAGGCAGGTCTGATTGACATATCTGTTTTTTCAGGTGAACCGGCTTGCAGCCGGTCAGGCGAAAGTACAACTTTCGCACTCCGGTTTTTTTCCTTGGGGGTGTGAAATTGTATAGCCGGTGGTTTAAAATCACCGGCTATACGATTATTCTGTTTCAGGAATTCAGGTTGATGCCAATAGGCGATAGCCGGAATTCATGATAAGATTTACCTTTTCTACAAGTTCAAGGCATTTTTATTGAGCTTTCATGATATCAAAACCGGGTCTTGCCCAGTCTCTGTGGGCTGTGCCCTCGGGCATTTCAAATCGAAGAAGTTCATTAACAAAATTTTCCGGATTATCCATCTGTTCCAGGTTCCACAGAATCCCACAGAGCTGATTGATTGTACGGTGACCATAATCGGGACACCCGGTGTCGCCCCCGGTATAGCCTAAAACCATTCCTTCCCACATACCTGTATCACCATTTTGGCGATAAATAATACTGGACGCATTTTCAAGCCCGGGCCACCATCTATCTATATCTTCAGCTGTAGGATAGGTAACAGCGTATCCACTCTTTCCCGGTGTCGCATTGAGCATCACCATCAAAGCGTCTTCCTTGCACCAGGGCCGAATTCCCTGAACAAAATACCTGTCCGATGGTGTTTGCATTGAAAAATGCCTTTTTACGTATTGGGCCATCATTATACCTGAGGTAACACCTCCGCAATAATGGTCGTGAAACTCCACCGAGCGAAGCACATAAACCGGAGCACCGGCAGCTACAGCGTTGAGAATAGTGAAAATTGGAAATTCATAACCGCCAAAAATTTTTGCGTTAATCCAATCGGCATATTTTGGTGCATTGGCAAACACATGTTCCGGTTTGATGTTTTCAACACTCATCATTGTGAAAATGTCGGAAGCATTCATTATGGCAGGATCAACGATTGATTCCGCAATGTCCGGATTAACCTCAAGGTAGGCACAAAGCCCTGATTCTTTATCGTACACGGCAAAAAAGAGCGGTTTTTCCGGATGTGAATGAAGCTCCACAAGGCTATTGCGGCCCCTGCTGACTCCTGTAGCTTGAGCCAGGCCATCAAGACTTCCCTCAGTGGTTCTGCCGGCAATTTCGACGAACCCTGCGTTGGTCATGGCGATCAGGCCAGGCCTGAATGGCAATACGGACCCGGGTGTTACACCCTGAGATTTCATGAGTGCCAGTCCTTCCTCAGCAGCTCTTTTACCCACGGAATTCCAAAATACATATTCTTCGGAATCGCCGATAACATTATGCTGGGCCATAGGCGAAACTGTAAACAAAAGAACCATTAACAGGGAAAAAAACAATGTCATTAATTTTTTCATTAAACATCTCCTTTCTCAATTATTATGGTTAACAAACAAAAAAAGGCCACGAGTAGGCTTCCTTATTGGGAGCACAAACCTTCGTGGCCTTTTTTTCTTATATGGATTCCCACAAAATTGTGGAAAAAGTTCTATTTTTTAAACAATCAGAAAGGCGGCTTCAGCCGCCATTGGATAGATTGCCTTTTAACTGTTACATTTAGGAAAGTCAAGTGGTTTGGTCACAAATAATATGGTGCATGAAATTGCTCACACCATTTTGCTCACAATTCTTCGATAGCGGCTATCTTCTTTCAACAGATCCTTGTGGGAACCAAAAGCGGCGATGCGTCCCTTTTCCATCAGGGCAATTTGGTCCAGGTGCTGAAAATTCAAAAGCCGGTGGGTGATAATGATCATGGTGCGGTTTTCGGCAAGTTTTATCAGTGAGTGAAGTACCTGTTCTTCTGTTGTTTTGTCCAAACCTTCGGTGGGTTCGTCGAGCAACCATACCGGTGAATTGTGCAAGACAGCGCGGGCCAGCGCGAGTCTTCGGGCCTGTCCCCCCGACAGGCCCCTTCCACCCTCCCCAACATATGTTTCCAGGCCATCGGGAAGGCAACGAACAAAATCGGCCAGTCTTACCGTATCCAGTGCATGGTACAAATCCGATTCCTTTGCACCAGGTCGGGCAATTCTCAGGTTTTCGGCTATTGTCGTATTAAAAATATGTGTCTGCTGAGAGATAACAGTTATAGTCCTGCGCAGGTCATCCTCGGCAAAATTTTTCAGATTGCGGCCGCCGATACGAATACTCCCACGGTTGGGGTCCCATGCACGGGTCAACAAATGAACCAGGGTGGATTTACCGCATCCTGTTTCCCCTACCAGCGCTATGCGACTGCCGTAAGAAATTTTGAGACAAAGATCGTCAATTACCGGCGCTGCTTCAGGATCATATTGGAAACGGAGGTTTTCAATATGTATATCAAAGCCATCCAGACTGCCTTGGGAGGTTTTTTTAAAAACAACCGGGGGAGATGCCGATGTGACCTCATGGATACGTTTGGCAGCCTCCCGTGTATGCCCCAGATACTGAAAGGCGTTGACCAAAGGAACTGCTGTTTCAAATGCCACCCAGACAGCCAGAGCCAGGCAAGCCAGAAATTCTCCCGGCATTTTACCGGAACCAACAAGGGATATGCCCATGAACAAAACAACCCAAACCGCAGAACCGCTCAGCAAGGATATAGAGGCGTTGCTCAAGCCCCTGATATGACTCATTCGCTTCTGAAAAGATATCAGCTGCCGATGGACCCCATTTAACCGTTCCAGGTGCTTTTCCACGGCACCGAATACGATTAAATCGGTCAAGCCCTGGATGTTTTCGATCACACCGGCGCGAAGCATCCCGCCGGTCCGGGCCAGAGCCCGTCCGACTCCCATAGCAAGCACTGACGCCGCCCAGGGCACAATTACCATGGCGGTCAGCAGAATTGTACATGCCGCTAATGTAAGCGCGGTATCAAAAATGCCCAATAAAACGCCAACGGAAATAACAATTAAAATGGCTGATACAACCGGGGACAACAAGCGGACATACAGATTATCCAATGCATCTATATCTGAGACAAGCCGATCGAGGATATCCCCGCTTCGATAACCTGAGAGAGCTGCCGGGCCAAGGGGCTCGATCCTTTCATAAAACCAGACCCGGAGTGTTTTAAGGATATGAAAGGTGGTATCATGAGATATTAACCGCTCCCCATATCGGGCAATTATCCGGATAGCTGCAAAGAGGCGGACCCCCAAGCTTGGATAAAAATAATTGAATGCAAGGGCACCTGCTGATGTCAACCCGGCAAATGCTGCAGCCGATATAAACCATCCGGACAGGGAAAGCAGTCCTACTGACGCAACCAGAGCCATAGCTCCTGAAAGTGTTGCCAGGAACATCCGATGAAGATGGGGGCGAAAGCGCCGAATAAACGGCCAAAGTTCAGGGATAAGTTTCATGATTTTTTTGGAACAACACTCCCTTCGCGCACAGTATTCAGCAATTGTGACAGCATGCCGCCAGAGCGCATCAGTTGCTCGAAAGTACCTTTTTCAGCCACCTTTCCTTCCGCAAGCACCACGATATGGTCCACCTCCTGAAGGCGACCGAGGCGATGCGTCATAAAAATCAGTGTCCGGTTTTCACAAAATCTGAATATGGAATCCATGATTTTCGAATCACTTTCGCTGTCAAGACCGGCGGTGGGTTCATCGAGTAAAACAATCGGTGCATTTTTTAAAAAAGCGCGGGCCAAAGCCACTTGCTGTGCCTGTCCCCTTGAAATGCCAGAACCCTGCTCACCAATAAGTGTATCCAATCCTTGCGGAAACCGGTCGGTGAAAACATTGACAGAGGCCGCTTTTACAGCGGCCTCGAATTCGAATTCTGAAGCTTGGGGATTTCCCATGCGAATGTTTTCCCGAACGGTTCCGTGAAACAGCACCGGGCGTTGCCCGATCCAGGAAACATATTTTCGCCACAATTCCGGATCAAGAGTGGAAAGATCCACACCGTTGATCAGGATTTTTCCATCGTCAGGTCGGGCAAAGGCAAGAAGCAACTGGCCGATAGTTGTTTTTCCCGCACCGCTTGCCCCAACTAAAGCCAGATGCTGTCCGGAATGAATTTCCAGATCCACACCGGAAAGCGCCGGCCTGTATTTATCATCAAAACCGAAACTTACATTTTCCATGCGAATACTTATGGGGGATTTTTCTTTCAAATGAGGAACGAGTCCTTCCCGGTTCATCACGGGAAGTGCCAGAAGTTTCCGGATCTTACCTGCTGCCCCGATGGATTCCGCCCGGACATGATGAAGGGTTCCGAGATCTCGCAACGGGAGATAAAAATCAGGGGCTAGAATTAAAATGAAAAGTCCGTCTGCAAAGGTCAGAGATGTGCCATAGGTGCCGAAATCAATGTAGCCGAGAAAATTCATCCCCAGGTAGATTGCCACCAGGGCAATGGCAAATGCACTGAAAAATTCGAGCACCGCAGAGGATAAAAAGGCGATTCGCAGTACCCGCATGGTTTGTTTCCGGTATTGCTCTGACTTTTCTGCGATATCCGCGGTTTTTTTACGACTTCCACCAAAAAGCTTCAATGTCCCCAGGCCCTGGAGAGTATCCAGAAAATGAGCGCTCATGCGGGAAAGCACCTGGAAATTTCGCTGGGTAACGCTCTCAGCGCCCAGTCCAAAAAGAACCATAAACAAGGGAATCATGGGGGCTGTTGCCAAAAGCATTCCTCCGGCTACCCAACTGACAGGAAAAACAAAAACCAACAAGGTAACCGGAACCATAAAAGCAATCACCAACTGCGGCAAATAATCGGCATAAAAGCCGTGAAGGGCCTCGACCTGCTCCATGGTCACCGTGGCCAGTTCACCCGCAGACCGCTCCCCAATACCCACAGGCCCTGCTTTTGCCAAGCGGCTGAGAATAGACCATCGAATCCTGTCTCGAATCCGGGCTCCAGCCTGAAACCCGGAAACTTCCCGAGCCCATTGAAGAAAAGCCCGGAGCACCACAGCTACAGCCAAAATGAAAAACATCGGCCACAACGATTCCAGAGGCAAGCGATCCAAAAATGCACCGTGAATGATATCGGCTATCAGGCGGGCCTGAAGTACGATCAATAAACCAATGAAAAACGCAAGGCCTATGGAAAGAAAAATCCAGATGCGAACATAACGTCCTTGCGAAACAAGCCAACTTATGTCAGGGCGGGTATCCATGTCGGCTCCCCAGATGAGTGCTGAGAATCTGGGTTATTGAAGCAAGACAGTCATCAATGGAATCATAGACATATCCCGCCAGCAAAGCTCCCTGGTCGTACACATCAATGGCCGGCGCATAGGGAGGGTGTGCCAGAAAAACATTGATGAGAGTATTGTATGATGATGGCCGGCTGAACAGAAGAACACCATCATCGCTAAGCCTTGCCGCCTCATGGGGAATCTTGAGGCCTTGATTGGTGTATAATATCTGGTTTCGAACGCTGGGCGCTAAATAAAGGCCGCAGACAATTTCGGGAACCTTAACGATCTTTGTAATTTTCTCAAAAATTTGTTGTTCGGCAGGGGTAAGCTTTCGAAAGGTGATAATTTGCGAAGGCTTCAAGTATGATGATATTTGTTCCAGAAGGTTACACAACATGGACTGCCATCCTTTGACCATGGCAGAAGGCCCAACTCCTGTGCGCTGAGATATGGTTTCACCAATCAGAACATTTCTATTTTCCTGAAAGTCTTTCATAGGTGGCTTTCAATGGGGTTCACGTTTAATATATTATATGAGCGAATTACTTAAAAAGCAGGGAAATAAATATTCCCTGCTTTTGCTCTTACCGGTTAGTTCGACCCCAAAACAAATGGGATCCTTACAGCGTTAGCTGACCACTTCCTTGGGACGTGGTACCGAATAACCATCGGCCTCTTCCGTGGAAAGCAGGTAGCTATCCAGATCCTTTCCCCTCAGGTCGTTGTAGGCATTGGCTTCTCCTTCAGGAGTGGTGCGGATAGGGAACTTGAAGCGCTTGACAAGACCATTTCTGAACTTACAGGTCCACATGACATCTTCAGTTCCCATCATCGGCATAATGCTGCTTCCGAGAGGAACGAAATCCGAATACCCTCTAACCTCGATGGCCTGTGTCGGACAGATCTTTACACAGGAAAAACATTCCCAACACTGGTCTGGTTCCTGATTATAGGCCTTCATAGCGTTTGAATCCAGAACCATCAAATCGTTGGGACAGATGTACATACATGCGGTTTTGTCTCCGCCCTTACAACCATCACATTTCTCGTTAATTACAAAACTAGGCATTTTTATACCTCCATCTAAGTGTTACTAATTTTTGGCAACAACCCGTTTTTGCATGAAGGCCTTCATATTTTGGTTGATGCCACTTCTGATGCCCCGAGACACCAAGGAGATAATAGGTATGATTATCAATACTGTCAATGAAAAGCCAAGACGATAATGTTCAAAGGTTTGAGGTATACCCCGTTATCCGTTTCTGCAGTGGCCAATCTTTGAGTCGAGGTAATCCAGTATGTTTTGTTGCAGCTGACTGATGGGGTCCTCATCAGGCAATACTGCAAAGAGACGTTCCATGTAATGTTTTTGTTTCACGATCTCAAGACTTTTGGTGTAACTCAGGTCAAAAACCCAACCGATCTGCAGCAATTTGAAGTCGTTGAGTGTGGTCATATCTTCCATCCTTATACTTTTGCCCTTTTCCACTTGCCTGAGGATCTCAGAATTATATTCTGCTGTATCGGGAAGATCCAGCTGAAGGGCTTCATTTGTTTCAGCTTCCGGATCTTCGTAATAGTCGGTAACAATGCGCCAGATATCAATTTTATCGGCATCACGAAGCAACCGGGAGTAAAAAAGGGCTTCACCGGTTGTCTGCGCACAAATTTCTTTGCGGTTATGGTTGCCTATGGCTGTTTCAATTAAACTTCGATCCCCAAATTCCAGAATATTCAAAACCTCATGATTCTTCAATTCCTGAAGGCCCAAGCAAGCATGATTTTCCGATTTCCGGTCAGAGAAGGTCCGGTATATTGAATATTGCTTAAAACGACCGATATCATGGAAAAGAGCCATAATGCTTGCCAGGCGAACCTGATGGCTTCCAAGCTTCTCACTCAGTGCTATTTCCATAATGGCATCACGCACCTTGAGAATATGTTCATATTTTAAGTCGATATTTCGCTGAAAGTGGATGTCTTTAAACCGGAAGGTTTTAACATATTGATGAAACCACCGGATAAGTTGGTTTTCCTGTGATTTTGTAATCATGTTTGTTCAAAATTCTAAATTTTAATTAAGGGTTCTATGATACAGCTTTCACCTCATGCATTTTGACATCAGATTTTCGATAAAAACAATTGGGTGTAACCTGTTTTTGTAAAAAGACTTGTGCTCAATTGTAGGTGCGAATTCATTCGCACAATGCGAACCCCGTTGTCCATTGTAGAGTCTATGACTGTCTCCACAGGGGAAAAAGTTGCTGGAGGACTCTATGGAATTTTCTTTAAATCCGTTCCGGATTTTAAGTGCGAAAGAATTCGCACCTACAGAAAAATCAAATTTCACACAAACAGGTTACACTCAAAACAATTAAAAAGCCAATTTTTTTATGTTTTATCCTTTTTACAAAAGTAATGACCCTTTTCAAAGCTTGATCTTAATGATAAGGTGCTTTTATAGCTTTCCATATATACGCAATGGTATGGGTGACATGGGTCCCTTTCCTGAAAAAAAACGGTCTGTTTAGCCGATAATTTTTTTGCCAATTTACTACTAAATTTATTAAAAAATGTTTTGAGGAGGCTTGATGATGACAAAATATAACGCTGATTTTAATAAAGCACTTGAAATAGGACGCCCGCCGAACATAACAAAAATGTTTCCAAACTCAAAGGCATTGATTGTGAGCGGAAAAGTCATTGACCGGGCACTTACATCAAAAGGAAAGGCAATGACAATCGCGGCCAACGCGAGAAGTTTCTTTTTGATAAAAGGGGCACTCCTCGGGGCCCAGAGGGCAAATGCAGCCGTTATAATAGAAATTGCCAAGTCCGAAGGTGGAAAAAACGCCTACTGTGCAATCAATTACTGGAACATGGCTTATTTCGTCGACGCCATATGCAATGAATACGCAATAACAGTACCGGTGGCAATCCACGCGGACCATTACGGAATAAAGAACGATGAAGACCTGCAGACTGCTAAAGTTGAAATACAAAGCATGTTTGATGCAGGTATCACTTCCATAGCAATCGATGCTTCCCATAGGCCTGATGCCCTGAATCTTTTGTCAAATATCGAGATCAATCCTTTTATTCCCAAATGGGCCAGCCTTGAAACAGAAGTTGGGGAAATCAAGGGCAAATTTGGGCTCTCAACACCCCAGGAAGCCCTTTTTCTCATACAGGGCCTTAACGCACACGGCATTTCGCCGGACTGGATCGCCCTCAATAACGGTACAACTCACGGTATAGAAGAAAGTGACAGCGGGATTCAGGTTGAACTTACCGCAGAGGTCCACAACGCAATTAAAAAATACAATGTATCGGGCGCACAGCATGGAACATCAGGCAATAGTTCCGACCGTCTAAGGGAAATCGTGGCCAAAACACACACAACAAAGGCAAATGTAGCCACGGCCCTTCAAATGCTGTCATGGGGCCTCGAAGTAAATGACTATGGAAACGCGATCCTTGACAGTGATAAAAATTTTATAAAAGTCAAAAACGAGGGCGTCGAAGAGGAAGTATGGGAGTTAATGGTCGCTTATGCCAGGGAGAATGGGTGGTCTGGCGGAGATTATAAAAAGCTCAACCGGCCTTTTGAAAACAGGCTTAAAAGCCAGCCCAGGGAAGTCAGGGAAAGAATGGCCAGAAGGGTTGAAGATTTTGTTTATAAAATACTTACAAATGTTTTTAATGCAAAGGATTCAGCCCCCCTTGGCATTGATCTCATACTCGAAGCAGGATCTTATGATCTGGGACCAAAATGCGAGCGCATTGAAAACCCGGCGGAGTGGACAAAGGAAAAGATTATGGAAAAAGCCAGGGCTATTGATTCCGATAAGGGTCCTGAAGGTGATTTTGAGGACTGATAATCAATTTTTTTTCGCTCACCCGGCTTGCAGCCGGTTGGGCGAAAGTACAACTTTCGCACTCCAGATTCAACTCTTTTCAGTCTCTTTTGCGCAAACAGCTTACGCTCATAAATAGTGCCTGTCCGGAAACTCTGTTACTCCCTCTCCCTTTGGGGGAGGGTCGGGGTGGGGGTAAATGATATCAGGAGGTTATCTTTCCCTTCCCCCAACCCCTCCCAGAGGGAGAGGAGTTTCCGGACAGGCACTAAATAACTTCGACAACCAAAACCTTTAATGTGCTTGCTCTGCTGTACATATTAATTTATACTTGACGAGCTAACCCTATAATGTTATAAACGATGGTTTATTTTCAGAAATGGACCTTTATTTTATGATCAAGATCTGAAAAGAGGTAAGATGAAAACAAAGAGTTCCAAGAATGATCTGACCCATGAGGACATTTTACGGTTTCGAAAAATCGAATCTCTTTTTCTCAGCCGATGCAAGCATTTCGGATATAAAGAAATCAAAACCTCTACTGTGGAACCGCTTTATATCTTTACCGCTCTCGGTGCTCTCAGGGATAACAAATTAAACCGTATTTACTCATTTATCGACTGGGATGGCTGGAGTGGCGAGCGGGTGGCCTTAAAACCGGATTCCACCACTTGTGTCGCCCGGTATTACGGGGATCATCTGCGTTGCGAAAATCCTCTTCAGAAGCTTTGTTATGTGGAAAATCACTTCGAATGGGCCGATGACTGGGATAAAATTTCGGAACGATGGCAGTGCGGAGTTGAAAATATCGGGACTTCCGGGCCGGAATCGGATATCGAGGTTATTTATATGGCCTTGGATATTTTAAGACATGCAGATCTCAAGCAGTTTTGGCTTTACCTGTCTTATCCGTCAATTATTCGTCAGATGGTCCGCGGGCTGGGACTTTATGATCCCAGGCAAAAGGAGCTTCTTGAAACTATCCGCCAACGCAAAAATGTGGAGGAAATGATCAAAAAACTGGCTATTGAGCCTGAAAAGGCAAGAGAACTGAATGCGTTTCTTGAAACACCTGATGAAACGCCTGAATATTCAGCCAGCTATCTTGAAAACCTGAAATATTCCCTGACCAGGGAAACTTATGATCAGATCGCCCCATACCTGGAAAACTTTATTTGTATCTGCAAAAACCTTGATAGCCTGAAATGTAAATATGTGATTGATTTTTCCATGCTTGGAGACCTGGAGTACTATACCGGCGTGAAATTTCAATTTTTATCTTCCAAGGTTCGAAAAACCAGAAAAGATATTCTCTGTTCCGGGGGGCGCTATGATGGCTTGATCAAGATGATGTGGGAATTGCCTGACCCGGTTCCTGCGGTTGGTTTCGCCCTGTTTGCCCGAAACATGATACCTTCCATTCCCATGGAATTAGACAGACTGCAAAATATCTGCATCTATATCGGTAACATCACCAAAGCCAATGTAGAGAAGGGGCAATATCTTTCTGATAAACTTTCGGATTTGGGCTTTTCTGCAAAAATATCTTTTGCACGGGTCAAAGCCGAAGAATATGATCTCTATGGACTGGTAATTGAAGTGGATCAGGAGGCCTATGAGGATGGATACCAGTTGATTTCAAGCCAGAAAATTGGCAAACCATTGTTAATGAACCTTTTCGGAGAAATCAATGACCGATGATTTGATAAGTGTGTGCCTTCCCAAGGGAAACGCAATGGAGCCATTGGCCAACTACTTTGAAAAAAAAGGATTTCCGGTTCGCGAATATCATTCCCAAAACCGCAGTTACCGCCCTGTGGCAGATAATCTTCCGATTAGGGCCAAAATCATGTCAGAAAAAGATGTGCCCATACAGGTTTCCATTGGAAACTATGATATCGGCTTTAGCGGTTTGGACTGGATAAAGGAACTTACCACCAAATATCGGGGAAGTGATATTCATATTTTCAGGCATCTGAGGATGGACCATAAGGGTTTATATGCCTGTACCGGAATAAACGGCGATTTTCAGTCGGTGGAGGATCTTCACCAAAAGAACGATTTTATAACTATCGTCAGTGAATACCCTAATCTTGCCGAACATTTCGCTGTCCAAAACCGGTTACGAAAATTCAAGGTTTTTCCTTCCTGGGGAAGTGTCGAAGCCTATCCGCCTGAGCATGCAGATGTGGTTATTCTAAGTGCTTATGATCCCCAATCCCTTTTGTCCATGGGACTTTACAATATCAGTTGCGAACTGGAGTCCGAACTGACATTGATTGTAAACCGGAAAAGTTTTATACAGAAAAGCCTTTCCAGAGTTTTAACATTTTTTTCTGATTCTGCAAATTTATCCGGAGAATCATCATGAAAGGCATTCCTGAAAAATTGAATCTGGCTGTGCCCGATGGGCACCTGATGGACCATGTTTTGCCTTTTATCGAGGATGCCGGCCTGTTTTTTGAAGGATATGACGAAAAAAGGCTTGATCGGAGACCCCGCCTAAAGATCATCTCTGATGAATCTGCAAAGGTGATACCCGAACCGGACAAAGTAGCCATCAAGGTAATCCGTCCGCAGGATATGCCGACCCACGTGGCAAACGCCAATTTCGATTTGGCCATTTCAGGTACCGACTGGCTTGCTGAGCACAAACAACGGTTTCCCGAAAGTCCGGTGATGGAAAAACTCAGGATGGGTTTCGGAAAAGTCCGAATTGTAGCCGCAGCCCATGAAGAAAAAGGCAACACCCTTGAAGAATTTATTCACTCTTTTCGATCCCAAAACGGCAAGGCACATTTGAGAATCGCATCGGAGTATGTTTATATCGCCGATGCTTTTGCTCAAGAAAACCGCCTTCACCCTTATCGCGTAATCATGACTTACGGGGCGACAGAATCTCTTATCCCCGAAGATTGTGACATGATTATCGAAAACACTGAAACGGGAAACACACTTAGAAAAAACCGGTTGAAAATTATCAGCACATTGAAGATCCTGGGTACACCCTGGTCAGAGGGTTGTCTTATTGCCAGCGCCAAAAGCATGGAGATTGAATGGAAAAAAGAACTGATCGAAGCTTTCGCAGCACTTTTTAAAAAGCACCTTCAATTGCCAGGCAAAACCTGAGCAATTGAGTCTGCCTGTCAAACAGTTGTTTGATATTATAATTCTCCACATCACATTCCCAATATACGTTATCGACCTTATTTTCTAACCTTTACTTTTGGATTATTTTTAAATAAACTTTACTAAGAGTCGTGAATTTTCGTTCCATGGCCGTAAGTGACTACATTTGAAAAATTTAACCTGAACGAAAGGTGATTCTATGGATAATTTTACAAAAGACGATCTGAAAGAGTTGTTTGAAATCAAACAATGGCCATCTATAAGTGTCTACATGCCGACCCAGCGGGCGGGAGATAGTCAGCAAAACTCGATTCGATTTAAAACACTACTGCAAAAAGCTGAAAGCAATCTATCTGATTACCAGTTTAAAGATGCCGGCAAGCTGCTTGCGCCCGCAAAAAAACTGTATAACGACACCGGATTTTGGAATCAGCGAAGCGATGGTCTTGCCATGTTTATTTCCCCGGATGTATTCAAGATTTACCTTTTACCACGCTCATTCGATGAATTATTGATCATCACCCGCCGTTTTCATTTAAAGCCTCTTATTCCGGTTATCAGTTCGAAAACAATTTTTTACGTATTGGCCGTGAGTCAAAATAATGTCAGGTTATTACGATGCACACCCGAAAGTGCCGAAGAAGTCGAAGTGGAAGAAATGCCCACCAGTATTCAAGAAACTTTGAAATATGATGTCCCCAGACGGCAGCTTCAGTTTCACACAAGATCAAGGGAAGGAGGCTCCGTTGACAGGCCTGCCATGTTCCATGGGCAGGGAGTGGGAATCGATGAAACCAAAGAAAACCTTAACCGTTTTTTCAAGGATATCGACAAAGGCCTTCAAAGCGAGCTCAAAAATGAGTCAGCACCCCTGATTTTTGCAGGAGTTGATCACCTGTTTCCCATTTTCAAAAAAAAATGCTTTTATCAATATCTGTTTGACGAAGCTATTACCGGGAACCCGGATGAACTTAAAGCCGAAGATATCAAAAACAAAGCTTTGAAAATCATAGCGCCAACCTTCCAAAAAGAAAAACAGGATGCAGCACAGAAATATGCGGACCTGCGTCATACTCATCTGGCATCATGGGAACTCAGGGAGATCATTTCAGCCGCATATTTTGGACGGGTTGATTTTTTGTTCGTTGCCAGAGGAGTTCAGGAATGGGGTCGATTTGATTCTGAAAACAATCAGGTTATTATTCGAAACGAAAAAGAGCCTGAAGATGAAGACCTTCTGGATTTTGCGGCAGTTCACACACTGGCCAACGGCGGAAAAGTTTTTGCGGTGAAACCTTCGGAAGTTCCCGATAAAGGGCTTGCAGCTGCGGTATTCAGGTACTGAACCTCAGGTTTTAGAATGCTATAAGCAGCCAGATTTTCAAAAAGTTCGATTAGATGTAGGTGCGAATTCATTCGCACTGCGGAGTTTCGCATAATCTCGGGGGTCATTTCTTGCCTATCTGATTATAGGTACGCCTCTGTGCGAATGAATTCGCACCTACAGGTAAACCCGTACCCGGTGAAAAAATTCATTCGCACTGCTTGGCTTAAATCTTAAAACTTTTTTTCAACCAATATTTCAAAAAAAGCCGATTCAGATAGGTCATCGGAGGACGGCTTGTCTTTATTTTACCAGCCAATGCAGCCTGGGGCTCAAACACGAGATCAAGGACATGACTTACAGAGTGGAATTTGTTTAATCTATTGATGCACCCTGCACAATAGGTGATGATTTTTTGCCCTTCACTCTCTTTTGCCCTAAGCGCAGACCAGTTTTGCGATAATTCAGGATTTACAAAATTAACAGCACCACCTTCACCGCAACAAAGGGTATTTTTCCGTTCATGATTCATTTTAAACAAGTTCAAGCCGGTTGCTTCCACCAAGTGGCGCACAGAATCGTGGATGCCGTCCTCATGGCGCACCACACAGGGATCATGGACACAAACAGAGCCCGAGATTTTTTTTGAAACAGGAAACCTGTTTTGGCTCATGATTTCGTAAACCGTCTCGATCTGAACAGACCTGCTGTAGTAGTTTTTAAAAATTTTGTAACAACCCGGGCAGGCAACCAGGATTTTTTTAATTGCGTTGCGCTCTAAATACTGCCCCATTTTACGTGAAAATTTTTCAAATGCGCCTGTTCGTCCGAGATCATGTGATGGTTTACAACAGCAGTGCAACACAATGCCCAGGTTAGGAACATAATCTTTTAAGCACTTAAAAAGTCGAAAGGTTTGCTTGGGCCGCAAGCCCGCCAGAGTGCAACCGGGGAAAAAAATGGTTTCACAATTTTTTGGTAAAGCGAAATAAGAATACCGATTGGAAACCCCTCTACGTTCATAATTCAGCAGCGCTTTTTGCCTGGAAAAATCGGCTACCCCGTTGGAAACCGCATCACGACGCATTTCCAGAAACATTTCTGCCGGAGCCAGTTTTGCAGGGCATTTTATCTCACAAAGGCTGCATAAGCTGCATTCGAATGGCATTTCGGCAAAGCTTTTGCCATCCAACCCAATAGCATCGGCAATATTTCCCGGGTTGCCGTATTTTTGGAGAAAGCCGCACTGTTTGACACAAAGGTTACACCGGGTACATTTTTGATGAACTTCATCCCGGACTTTTTTTACCGACACTATAATTCCTTATAAAACAGAAGCCATGGCTTTTGGTATGTGCTCAATAATTTCTGAGATTTGAGTCGCCGGTGATGGTTTTGCATAGTTTCCTGCAGTCCTGTTGATTATTGCGGCTTTGACTGCAGCTTCCTTCAGGTCCATACCTGAATCGACCAGGGCAGTCACAATTCCGGTGAGAGTGTCTCCCGTCCCGCCAATGGCTTCCATGGCTTCCTCATCAGGCCGGTCAACAATTTGTGACATGCCTTCGCCACAGGCGATATAATCCCGGACACCTTTTACCAGCAGGCATTTTGCAGCATTTTTAAAACGATACGCTCTGTCGATTAAATGTTGAACATCATTTTCTTTGTGAAAAATAAAACCTCGCGTATAAAAAGGATGTGGCGCTTCTTCATCGGCCAGAAATGCCAGTTCTCCAATATCCGGAGTGAACAGATCATAGGCTTCGGCCTGGCCACTCATTTTAGCCGCATACATAAAGCCCGCATCTGCAATTAGTAACGGCCGCCTTTTCATTTCTTCAATAGCGAAAAGCACCCGGTTATGCCAATCCACATCGGGCTGGAGATAGTGAAATGTGATTACATCATAATTTAAGGCCCCTAATTTTTCGGCAAGAAAACCATAAAGTTTTCTGCTGCCATCCCCCAGTCCTATATCGCCGGCCAGACAGACAACCGGCAAAGGCCGCTCAAGTACCCGGCAAGCCTGAACTGCAGCCGCCACAAGAGCCGGGGTACCACGGTGTACCTGAAATCGCCGCGCTTCAACAGCAAGTTGTCCTGAGATCAAGGCAGCCTCTCCTTCCAGTACAGGAATTTCAGGGTCGGGAACCGTCCCTATTATGGCAAGCATTTTTGCCTCATCTCATGATAAGCAAGGTCAAGAGCGTAACCGCAAAGTGTATGGCCCAATTCCCGGGGTTTTGGTGCTTTTCCAAGAGGTTTGCCCACCAGTACCGCTGCAAGGTAGGGAACATCGGGGCAACCTCCCCCGCTGACATTGACAATCACTTGTGTTTCTTTATCAATGGTCAATTTCATATTGGCTGCCCTCACCATGAGGTAACGGCCAAAATCTGTGGTTCTAAAAAGGCTCACCGGCTCCAGCAAAGGGCTGGTTACCGGGGCCACACGCAAAGGCGGAAGATCAAACCTCTTCAACAGCCTCAAAATATTGAGTGAATCAATCAGCGGAAATTCAATTACCAGATCACACCCGGTTCTGAGTTCAGGGGGAGGTCCCATCACACGGACCTTCCACCCTTTTTCTTTCAGAATGTTTTCCACCCGGATCACTTCGCTGGTGTTTTCATAAACCAGCAATCCCCGATCTGTTTGTTTGTTCTGGATGGAAACATCCGTTTTTTTTCTTTTAAAGAATTTGAAAAATGCCAATATCATTCCTTCGAAATACTTATTTTATAACCAATGCCATCCGGCTCAATGTTTTCAATATGCCACCCCTGGCTTTCAGCAGCCCTGGCCACATTTTCCCTGGAGGTATCCGTGTCCACAAGAACCGCAATTCGCCCCTTGCCCATTTTTTTTATCTGTTCAATGGTTATCAAAACAGGCTGAGGACAGGAAAGACCTCTTGCATCGACTGTATTATCCATAATATCTCCCTTATTATGCTGATTTTTCCCTCATTGTAAAGCCGATAAACAGGCATACCAGGATCCCGATAATCACTGCAGCAACACCATGCGCGCCAACGCCTGCCGGAGAACTGGCCAAGCCGAAATTATGGGAAAAAGCGGCCCCAACGATCATGCCCAGCACAAAAACCGCAGCGTCTCCATCACCTTCACCGGATAAAAAAAGCTGTCTGCCCGGACACCCCCCCGCCAGTGCAAACGCCAACCCCGCTAAAAGCATGCCTCCAAAATTCCATACATGCATGGTATGGGCTACCGGCTGACCGGTAAACCCCATATTAAACTGCCCAAGAATCAGGTTTGTAGCAAAAGCAAAAATCAAAAGTGAGAGAACACCCAAAAAAAGATGGGTTTGTCTAAACAAAATAAGGTCCCTGAAAGCCCCCATGGTGCAAAAGCGGCTGCGCTGGGCGAAAAACCCCACAGAAATCCCAACGATAAGGGAGATAAATAAAGGCGCATGCATTGCTCCCGGCCCCTTTACACTGTAAAATAACACCCCGCTTCGCTCTTCTCCTTCTATCTGAGGAAATATCAGCATCAATACCAGAAAGCCCGCCATCATCAGTGCAAGAAGCCATCCGGCCGAGGAGTGGGTCTGAGAACTTCTTCCGAGATTATATCCTCCCTTCAGGAACAAAACACCAATCCATATGCCCCCGATGAGACCGGCCAAACCCAGAATAGCATTTGCATCTCCACCGGCCAATCTCAGCAAAGCCCTCCAGGGACACCCTAAAAAAACAAGTGCTCCGATCATGGCAAAAACCCCAAGAAAAAACCTCACAATGGAAGCCGATCCAGCCCGGGGACGATATTCCCTGAAAAGATAGGCCGAAAGCAATGCACCCAGCACAAAACCAATAATTTCAGGCCTCATATATTGAACTACCGCGGCCCGATGCAGCCCGATGGCTCCGGCAACATCCCTTTCCATACAGGCAACACAGATTCCCATATTTCCAGGATTTCCCAGTTTTTGGAGCAAAGCGGCAAATATTCCGATAAATGCTCCAACACTCACAATTCCCCAGCGTGTGGCAAAAAAGCTTTTAATTTGAACCATCTTTGTTCTCCCATTAAATGCAACGATTTATTCGGATTTGCACAAAGTGGAGAATTTGCCATGGCCATTGTCTATATGTCAAATTCATAATGTCTATGTTTTTTTCCACTGGTATTTATAAATTCGATCAGAGAAAATTTGTGCCGCTGAAAAACAGAAAAGAGGCGGATATAGCAGTTCCAGAGTCATTTTTAATGATTGACATAAAGATTTGTTGTTGTTAAAAGTACCAAACAATGTCTTTTAAACAGAAAGGAGGTTTAACAGGTTTATGAGGAAAAAATCATTAGTTCTAAGTTCAGCGATTGCCGTAATTGCTACGATGTTCATTGGGGCGGGTATTTTTGCAAACACGTTGGGTCCTGATGTTGTCCGGATGGAAACGGAAGGATATGAAAAACATGAAAGAGGTATTGTTGAATTCCAACACAGAAAACATGTGATTGAATTTAACCTGGGCTGCGGTGAATGCCATCATGATCAATCCGGAAAACCTTTGGATTCTTTCAAAATGGGGGATCAGGCTCCCTCTTGTATTGTATGCCATGATTTAGAGTATACCCATACAAGCCATATTGAGTATTATGATGTTGCCTGCGGCAAGTGTCATGTGGATGAGGAAGGTAAGCCTTTAAATGTTATGAAAATTGAAAGTTGCATAGCATGCCACACGACTCCGGGCCTGGCTCCCAGAGAAGTCGGTTCTCCCAGGATGGCCAAGGAAGACCTTCTGCAATACCATGGGGAAGCCGTTCACCTCTCGTGCCGAAGCTGCCATAGAAGTTATAACGAAGAAAAAAAGGCCACGCTGGCTCCTGTCGCCTGTCATGAATGTCATCCCAGAAATAATGCAGAATGAGCAGAGAATCGGAAACCGATCAGCCTTTATGAAGCAGCTGAATATTTAAAAAACCTGCCCCTCTCATTAGTAAAAAGCCAGACGTCCTGGTATTCCCTTCTGGGAATTAACCGGGACGTCATCATTTAAGGCGAAAGCACAACTTTCGCACTCCAGCCTCACAGCTTTTCAGTCTCTTTCATTCCAACAGGTTAGGGACGTGGCAAAAAATAATGCCCCCAGATTGCGCCGGATTTTGGTTCGTATTCAAGGCGCATTGAGGGGTGCATACTCATTGTCTGTGCCCCTCAATGCAACGCAGAATACGGGCCAAAAGACAAGCAAGATGGGGGCATTATTTC
>SKZT01000250.1 GCA_007127235.1 Desulfobacteraceae bacterium | reverse complement strand
GGTTCAAGGTTCAAGGTTCAAGGTTCAAGGTGGAAACGGTACAACGGCAGCAAAAAGCAAGAGCAGGCGAGAAAGCCTTTTTACTGGTACTGAACAAAGTTCGAACTTTGAACTTTGAACTTTGAACATCCTATGGTTGACATATTTGGTTTTCAGGTGGACCGGTTTGCAGCCGGTCAAGCGAAAGTACAACTTTCGCACTCCAGCATTACCGGCGAAAAAAATTCCCTTTCCGGTCAATGCCGGAAAGGGAATTTGAAGTGGTACCCGAACCAGAAGTTCCTTAACTCTTCTCACAGCGGGAAGTGTCAGGACCGGGGTTTAATAATAACGGAAGTTTCTCTTATCTCTCCCGCCCCTTCCCATCCGGGAGGGTATTTCTGCTCAGGCATGATGTCACCTATGAGGAAATGCCCAGTTTAAACTTGAGTGATTTCAAGGTGTTTAACATCAACATGGTAATGGTCATGGGCCCGACGCCTCCGGGAACCGGAGTAATGTAGCCGGCGATTTCCTTGGCCTTATCGAAATCGACGTCGCCTTTGAGGATAGCGATTTTCTTCCCGGTTTTTTCGCTTATTTTTTCGCCGACTCTGTTGACGCCCACATCGATTACACAGGAACCGGGTTTAATCCATTCGGGTTTTACCAATTCGGGAACACCTGCGGCAACAATAAGGATATCCGCACGTTTACAATGGCTTGCAAGGTCTTGGGTTCCGGTATGTACGATGGTTACTGTGGCGTTTGCGCCCCGTCCTTTTTGCACCATCATGTTGGCAATGGGTTTGCCCACGATGTTTGAACGTCCGACCACCACAACTTCCGCACCTTTGGTTTCAACACCTGCACGCACTATCATTTCCTGGATACCATACGGGGTACAAGGCGGAAATTTGACTTCACTGCCGCCGATCATTAAACGCCCCACATTAACCGGATGAAAACCATCCACGTCTTTGTCAGGATCAATAGCATTCAAGACTTTTTTGTCATCGATATGTTTGGGTAGAGGAAGCTGAACAAGAATGCCGTTGATGGATTCATCCTTATTATACTTGTCGATCAGCGCCAGCAGGTCTGCTTCGGAAATATCATCCGGCTGGTTTTCCTGAATTTCTTTAAATCCCAATGCGTTAGCAGTCTTAATTTTTAAGGTAACATAGGAAATCGATGCCGGGCTTTCACCCACCAGAATTGTCACCAACCCGGGAACAACATTGTGTTTTTCTTTGATCTCTTTGACTTCCTTACCAATTTCTTCAAGAATCTCTTTCTGAATTTCGGTTCCCTTAATAAGTTTTGCGGTCATTTGACGCTCTCCTTTCATAAAATTGTTTTCATGTTGAAAAAATCTTCACTATAAGCCATGGAACAAGAAAGGCTTTAATAGTTCAATCATTCGTTTCTGTCAAGATCTCATAGATCGAAAATCAAATTTGTCTTTTATCAACAACTTTTCCCGATTGATGGAAAGTACCCGGCTCCACCAGTTTTACGGTGATTTCCCATCCCAGAAATTCGGACAATTCCCGGTGCAGCCTTTCCACAAGCCCGCGCTGTTTTTTCATTTCATCGAAGAAAAACCGGTCCGAAATTTCAATCATCACCGTCAATTGATCCTGGTAATCTTTTCTTTCAACAATCAGCTGATAATTGGGCACACCTGAACTTATCCTCTCAAGCACAAGACCAATTTGTTCGGGTATAACATGAATGCCCCGCATCACGATAACATCGTCACTTCTTTTAGATATGCGGGCAATTCGACTGTGGGTTCTTCCGCAGGCACAAACCGGGTGATGGAGGCTGGTAATATCGCCGGTTCTGAATCTCACCAGGGGAAAAGCTTCATTGGTCAGCGTGGTAATGACCAGCTCTCCTTCAGTTCCCGGCGGCTGAAGCTTGAGTGTCACTGGATCGATAATTTCCGGATAAAAGTGATCTTCAGCGACATGAAGCCCATTTTTTTCAGGACACTCCCAGGCCAACCCGGGCCCAAAAACTTCTGCGAACCCATATGCATCCATCGCCATGATGCGTAAAGATTCTTCAATCTGGTTTCTCATCTCCTGAGACCAGGGCTCGGAGCCAAAAACCCCGAATTTCAATGATAAGCTTTTGGATTCTACACCTGCACTTTCCATTGCATGAACCAGTTGCATACCAAAGGTGGGAGTGGAAACCAGTGCACTGGTTCGAAAATCCCGCATGATCTTAAGCTGTCCAAGGGGATTTGCTCCGGATACAGGAATTACAGAAGCACCGATTCTTTCAGCACCCAGCTGTACACCGAATGGACCGGTAAGCATTCCAAAATTCAGAGCAATCTGAAGCACATCATCTCGGCCCACACCCACAGCCGTCAGGTTTCTGGCCATGAGTTCAGCCCATTTATTCAGATCATTTGTGGTAAATCCGGTGACCATCGGCTTGTCCAAAGTCATGGCAGGGGCCAGAATGCGGACCACTTCACGCAAAGGCACGGCAAACATTCCGTACGGATAGTTATCCATAAGATCCTGACGCGTGGTCAGCGGAAGACCGGAAAATATATCGAGATTATTTAAGTCTTCGGGTAAAAAATCGATTTGTCTAAAAAGCTGTCGATAGTGGCTCACATTTTTATAAACCCGGTTTAAAGTCGCCTGAAGTCTTTCCAGCTGAAGCTGCTCTATCTCAGCTTTTTCCATGCATTCTTTTTTTTTATCCCAGTATTGCATGCTCAATATCCTCTTACTCCCATATCCCCCGTTTATCTTTTCCCAGATACGCCCGTTTAACTTCCTGATTTTTTAAAAGCGAAGCGGCATCCTGTTCCAGGATAATTTTACCGGTCTCCATTACATAACCGCGATCGGCAATCTTTAAAGCGGCATTTGCATTTTGCTCCACCAGCAATACCGTCAGGCCAGTTTCATTTTTCAGTTCCGATATTACTCTGAAAATTTCCCTGACAATCAAAGGGGCAAGCCCCATGGAAGGCTCATCGAGCAATAGAAATTGGGGTTTTGCCATCAGTGCCATGGCAATAGCAAGCATCTGCTGCTCACCACCGCTCAGGGTTCCTGCATATTGTTTTTGTCGCTCTTTGAGAATCGGAAAAAGCTCGAACATGCTATCCATGTTAACCTTGAGCTGCTTTTTGCCGTAAATTTTATATGCCTGGTAACCACCGAGTTCCAGGTTGTCAAAAACCGTCATGGGGCGAAAAAGCTGGCGTCCTTCCGGAACATACGCAATTCCAAGTTTGACCAGTTGTTCTGTGGGCTTATTGGTAATATCAGTGCCTTTAAAATATATGTTTCCTTCCCGCACCTGGTGAAGACCGCTGACTGAGCGAAGTGTCGTGGATTTGCCCGCACCATTGGCACCGATGAGTGTTACGATCTCCCCTTCATTAACATGCAAAGAAAGGTTTCTGAGCACATGCACAAGATTATAATAGCTGTTTACATTAACCAACCGAAGCATAACGATTTTAAACCAATCTCCTTACGTACCCAGATATGCAGCGATTACATCAGCATTGGCCTGTATTTCCGACGGGTCCCCACTGGCAAGGGATCTTCCAAAGTTAACCACATTTACTTTGTCTGAAATATCCATGACCAGCTCCATATCGTGTTCAACCAGCACAATGGTAATATCCATTTCTTTTATTTTTTGAATCAGCTTTCCCATATTGTAAGTTTCCCGGGAATTGAGGCCGGATGCGGGTTCATCCAGCAGTAGCAGTTTTGGCTCCACGGCAAGTGCGCGGGCAATCTCAAGCTGCCTTTGATTTCCAAGTGGAAGACTGCCGGCTTTTTTTTGCGCAAGATGTGAAAGTCCTGCAATACTGAGACATTGGTGGGCATCTTCTCTGATTCTTTTCTCTTCTATCCGAAAAAATGGAGGAATCAGGCTTGAAAGTATAAAGCCCAGGTGCGATTTGACATGTCGTCCCACCATGACATTTTCCAAAACGGTCATTTGCGGAAAAACCTGAACGTTTTGAAAAGTCCGGGCAATTTGCTTTTCAGCAATCATATGAGGTTTCAGGCCGCTGATATCTTCGTTATTATAATAAACTTTTCCTGAAGAACGATTGACAATACCTGTGATCAAGTTAAAGATCGTTGTTTTTCCGGCACCATTGGGGCCAATAATGGATGTGATACTGCTCTTTTCCACCTGAATATTCAGATGATCCAGGGCAACAACGCCGCCAAAATTTTTACACAGATCTATCAGTTGAAGAATTGGTTGTGCCACCTAAGAAAAAGCCCTCATTTTGAATCTGTTTATTAAGTTCCGGGATGCCTGCAGTAATCTTTGGATACCCTCATAAAGTCCTCCGGGCAAAAAAAGCATGATGACAAGAAGAATACCGCCATAAATCAACATATCGTAATCAGATTTGTAGGCTATTCCGATGCCCCCGAAATAATCGGAAAGGGCTGAAAGGAATTCGGGAAGAATCGAAAGCAGTACCGCACCAATCATCGCCCCCCATATGTTGTGCATACCTCCCACAGCCACCATGACCACCAGGAGCACCGAGTGCATTACATCAAAAGGTCCCGGATCTATATAATTGATAAAGCTGGCATATAAACTTCCTGCAACAGAAGCATAAGCGGCGCTCAGAACAAAAATTTTAATTTTGTATTTTGAGGTATTGACTCCCAGCGAGCTGGCTGCTTCCTGACTGTCATGGATAGCTCTGAGTCCGCGCCCCACACGGGAATGAATTAAATTCAGGGCCAAAAAAAGCCCAAGGATAACCACGGCCCAACTGAAATAAAAAAAACTTTTATCCGTATTTAATTCAATACCTAAAAAATTTAACTGTGGAATTCCGGAAATTCCGCTGGGCCCTCCGGTCAAACCTACCGCCGCCACGAAAACAATATTGACAATTGCCCCAAAACCGAGGGTGGCCATAGCCAGATAATGTCCTTTAAGCCGTAAAGCAGGAACACCAATGATAAGGGCGATCACAGCTGTCAGGCAGGCGCCGGCTCCCATGGCTATCCACGGGGACCACCCAAGATTGACCGTCAATATTGCCGTTGAGTATGCCCCCAGTCCAAAAAAAGCGGCATGCCCCAGTGAAATCTGGCCGGCATATCCCATCAAAAGGCAAAGTCCGAGAGCCGTAAGACAATTTAACGCCGTGAAAACCAATATACCGATGTAATAATCGTTTTTAACCAGCGTGGGAATAAAGGCAATAATTACTGCGATAATAACCAGACCGATATAATTTCTGTGGTCCATGTCGCTAAAACTCTTTCAACCGGGAAGCCTCACGGCTTCCAAAAATACCACTGGGCCGGATAAATAAAACAACCAGTAAAATTAACAGAGCAAAAGCATCCATGTAGTGAGTGGAAATGTAACCGCCTCCAAGGGCTTCTACAATTCCGATAAGAAGTCCCGCGACAACGGCCCCGAAACTGTTTCCCAAGCCCCCCACCACGGCAGCTCCAAACCCTTTTATTCCCAAAAGTGCCCCTCTGGCATAATCCATCTGAATAATCGGCGTTATGATACTGCCTGCAACCGCCCCAATTCCCGCTGATAAAGCAAAAGAAAGCATCACCATATTCCGGTCATTGATGCCCGCCAACCGGGCCGCATCCCGATTGATTGAACACGCTCTCATGCTTTTTCCGGTCATTGTGAAATTGAAAAACAAAGCAAATCCTACGACGATAACAAGCAAGATACCTATAATCCAAAGGGTTTGCGGAAGAATTGTGGCACCCATAATCTCAAAAGGTTCCGTACCGGTAAAGTGCCGCATATAATGGGATTCTTTACCCCAAAAACACATGGCCACCCCTTTGAGTAAAATGGAAACAGCAACCGTAATAATGATAAGTCTCAGGACCGTGGGAGATTTTACAGGATTGATGGTAAAACGTTCCATAAGAATCCCGATGACCGTAACAAAAATGACCGTTATCATTAAAGCAAATGGGATGGAGAGATTGAGGCCCATGGTCAACGTAACCATCATGAGTCCCCCAAGGACCACGAATTCTCCCTGGGCCAGATTTATAATTCCCGTGGAGTTATAAATCATGTTAAACCCCATGGCCACCATGGCATAAATACTGCCTCTTTGCAGCCCCATGAAAATAAACTGAAGCAAATCCGTAAAGCTTCCGCCTGAACTCATCTCTTTTTAGCACCGTATCGTGAAAAAGGGGGAAGAGCATCCCCCCTCTTATTTGGTATGAAATTTCATTGTTTATTGATCAAGAACGACAAATTTACCATCTTTGACCGTCAACATCTCAAAAGCTGTCTGGTCGAGACCACAATGGTCCGTTGGAGAAAATTTAAAAATACCCCCAATACCCACAAATTCGGCATTTTCAAGATAGTCTCGAATTTTTTGAGGATCATCGCCCACAGCTCTCATGGCTTGCACCACAAGAAGCAGCGCATCATAAGCATGGCCGCCGAATGTGCTCACATGATCCCTGTATTTTTCTTCGTACTGGGTTTTATATTCCTGCAATACGGGTTTCTGAGGATGATCATCAGGAAGGGTGTCCACAGCCAGTATTCTTCCACAGGGAAATATATTGCCTTCCGCAGCCTCACCGGCGGCAGCGGCATACCTTACATTACAAAAACCGTGGCTCTGATAAAACGGGATTTCTATTCTGAGTTGTCTGATGTTTTGCGGAATGATCGACTGTGCCGGAACAATGGACCAGTTAATTATGGCTTCTGCACCTCTGTTTCGGATATTGATCAGCTGAGCCGTCATATCCGTGTCCCCGGGGCTGTAGGTTTCATCTGCAACAATTTCCAGACCATATTCCGGAGCCATCTCCAACATCAAGGTTCGGCCTGCGGCTCCGAATCCTGTAGTTCCCGTGATAATACCAATTTTTTTCAAATCCCGGGCAACGATATGATCATAAATAACCCGTATTGCATCGCTGTCATTGGGTGCTACCTTAAATATATTTCTGCGCTGGTCGGCAGGTTCAAGCTGGATTTCGGCTGAAGCACATGAAATCAGCGGAATTCCGGCAGCCTCAGCAACAGGGATTGCCGCCATGGCGGTACCGCTTCTGGAAGGGCCGATTATGGCTGATACGTTGTGCATCTTAATGAGTTTTCTTACAGCGTTTACCGCCCTGGTATTATCGCCATGTGTATCTTCAATATACAACCTCAATTTGTGACCGTTGATGCCGCCGGCATCATTGATTTCCTTTACCAGCATCTCCACCGTGTTTTTCTGAGGTTCACCCAGCCAGGATGCACTTCCGGTAACAGCAAATGCAGCCCCTATGCGATACTCCTTGGGCTCTGCATAAAGATTTG
>SKZT01000210.1 GCA_007127235.1 Desulfobacteraceae bacterium | reverse complement strand
TCCCCAAAAACGATTGCCGACTCCACAACCCCTCCCCGCTGAGCCATCCCGTGAATTTCACTCATCCGGACCGGAATATCGGCCAAAAGCGCTGCCTCGCCCAAAACTCTGGAGGCCAGAAGATTTCCCTGGCCGCCCACTGCAACAATGATCAGTCTGGTAACATTCATTTGCTTTATATCCATTTTTTAGATTTTGTTCATTCCTTTAGGGGTAAAATCGCATGCTCGGGGCAAATCTGTGCACACAGGGTGCATCCAACGCAGGTATCAGGGTCGATTTTTACCTTTTCGTTTTCGATAAAAAACGCAGGGCATGCCAGTTCATTGATGCAGTCCCGGTGGTTTTTACATTTATTGCTCACATAAAAAGGTTTTCCCGAGAGTTTTTTCAGACTTTTGGCGTACAGGGCGCACAACTGCTGTGAAATGATGACCGATACGCCTTCAAATTCGATGGCTTTGCGGACAGCTTCGATGCTTTTTTTTATACGGAATGGACGGATAATTTCCACATGGCAAACCCCCAGGGAACGGACCACGTTTTCAATAGAGACCTGATTGTAGCCGCTGCAGCTAATCTGCTCCATGTCCACGCCCGGATGCGGCTGGTGGCCGGTCATTGCCGTGGTGCCGTTGTCCAAAATGACCAGTGTGAAATTATGGTTGTTGAACACGGCGTTGACTAAGGGGGGAATGCCCGAATGAAAAAAGGTGGAATCACCGATAAAGGTGATGACTTTTTTTTCGGTGGTCTTTGAAAAACCACAGGATGTACCCACCGACGAGCCCATACAGATTAAAAAATCCGCCATAGAAAGGGGCGGAAGAAACCCCAGAGTATAACAGCCAATGTCTGTGGGATAAATGGTGGCCACGTTTTCAGCCGCTTTTTTCACTGCATAATAGGTTGCCCGATGGGAACATCCTGCACACAAATTCGGAGGCCGTTGGGCAATCTCCGGAATGTCGGAAATGTCCACGGGGGTAACGGGTGTATAAGGAATATCAAAATAGCTGGCAATGGCTTTTCTTACAATCCCCGGGCTGAATTCAAAAAGACGGGAGAACAGATCATCGGCTTTACCTTTGATGGGAATGGTCAACCCGGCTTCCTGGGCAATGGCCTTGACGCTTTCTTCCATGTAAGGTTCGCCTTCCTCGATGACCAGCACTTTTTTACACCCTTTGAGAAAATCGGTTATCAGGCGCGCGGGCATCGGGTGGGAAAATCCCAGGCGTAAAATTTTTATGTTGTTTTGCTGATTTAAGTCTTTAACGGCATCATGGGCGTAATTATAGCTGACCCCGTTGGCAATGATGCCCATAGATCCGCTGCCTTCGATAAAATTATAGGGGCTTGTTTCGGCCATCTCAGCGGCTGCTGCAAGATTTTTCAGCAACTTTTTATGAAGGTTTCTGGATATGGCAGGAACAGCCACATAATTGAAAGGATCTTTGTGAAAATCACCTTTGATAACCGGCGGCGTAATTTCTCCAAGGGTAACCACCTCGTTTGAATGATTAATGCGGGTGGTGGTTCGGAAAAGGACCGGTTCCTGCAGTTTTTCGGAAAGTTCAAAGGCATAGGCTGTCATTTCCCTGGCCTCTGCCACAGATGAAGGTTCCAGCATGGGAAGCCCGGAAAGTTTGGCATAATAACGGTTGTCCTGTTCGTTTTGGCTGGAAAACATGTAGGGGTCATCGGCTGAAACAATGACCAGCCCGGCTTTGACCCCGATATAAGCCAGGGTCATAAGCGCATCGGCGGCCACATTGACCCCCACATGCTTCATGATACACATGCTTCGAACACATGAATTGGCTGCGGCAGCCGCCACTTCAAGAGCAACCTTCTCGTTGGTGCTGTATTCGAAATACAGGGGGGATTCTTTGGCGATGTTAAAAAAATTGGCGGATATTTCGGAAGAAGGAGTACCCGGATAGGTGGCGGCAACGCCAACACCGGCTTCGACAGCCCCCCGTGCGATAGCCTCGTTTCCCAGCAGAAGCAATCTGCTTCCGGTTTCCCGTGCAAGTAGTTTGTGCATGGATCATACCTTTATTTCAAAGTTTTTATTGCTGTGTCTTTTAAGACCATGAAACCTTATACATTAAAACCAAAGCAAGATATAACAGCGACTCTCAGGCTGTAAAGATATTTTTTTCGATTTCATATAAATTTGAATCGGAAAAGGAGTGCAAAAGCTGTGCTTTTGCGGAAGGCCGCAGGCGGGGTTATGAAAAATGTCTTCTCAAAAAGATCTTTGGAGGGCATAGGCGTTAACCTTGAGGGATGTTTATTATGGATGCCTGTAAAATTGGATCGGTTAACAGTAAAGATGATTGCAAACGTTCCCCCCCTTTTGAAAAGGGGGGCCAGGGGGGATTTGAGAGGTTTGTTAAATCCCCCTAAATCCCCCTTTGCCAAAGGGGGACTTGCTGCAATATCCCTTAGGTTCTTGTTAAATTCTTCCTGTTTATTTTATGCCAGTCACCTTAACTCCTGCAGTCGTAACTGGTACAGCAGAGACATGGTTGTGTCTCACGCAGACCATGGTTACGAGAAAAAAATGCAAAAGCACAGCTTTTGCACTCCTTCAACAACCACCACTCTCCCCCAACAAATCCGTTATAATCAGGAAATATACAAAGATTTTAATTATAAGGATTTGTGAGCATAACGCTGTTATAAGCTTTACAAAAAAAAAATCGTAATTTAAAATACTTGCATTTCTAAATTAAAATAAATGAGCGGAGAGTCTTTATGGGATTACCAGTGAATTTGGTCATAGCTACAAGAAACAAGGGAAAGACATCTGAAATCAGATCGCTTTTGTCGGATTTTCCGATAAACATTGCAAATCTGGATGATTTCGGTCCCATTCCTGAGATGAGAGAGGACGGGAAAACTTTTGATGAAAACGCATATCAGAAAGCCAGCTTTGCTGCGAAAATTCTGGGTTTTCCTGCTTTGGCCGATGACTCGGGCCTTATTGTAGATGCCCTGGGAGGGGCACCGGGGGTTTATTCCGCTCGTTATGCCGGTAAAAATGCCACTGATAAGCAAAGATATCTGAAATTGTTAGAGGAAATGAAAGGTATCACCAATCGGAAGGCTGCGTTTGAATGTGTGATATCCATTGCTGTGCCGGGAGGAGCCGCGTTGACCTATGAGGCGCGGTGTGAAGGGCTTATTGCTGAAGAACCCAGGGGATCAAATGGGTTCGGCTATGATCCTGTTTTTTATTATCCGCCTTTGAAAAAAACCTTTGCGGAACTGTCCCAGGAAGAAAAAAACCGGATGAGCCACCGGGGTAAAGCGCTGCGAGAGCTTCAAGGTGAATTTGACAAAGTGCTGGTTTGGATCCGGCAGCAGATGCCTGAAATTTGATAAGAACAAATATTTATCCAATCTTGAGAGGCATTATCGATGCTTGGAAATCTGATTCGAAAAAACAGGAGTTGCAGAAGATTTTACCAGAGCCATCAAATAGAGATGAACGTTTTGGAGGAGCTGGTAAATTTGGGAAGACTTTCGGCTTCGGCTGCAAATCTTCAACCATTGGCATATGCGTTATCCTGTAATCCCAAAAAAAATGAGGAGATTTTTTACTGCCTTTCCTGGGCTGCATATCTCAAAGACTGGGATGGGCCCGAGGAAGGCGAACGTCCTTCGGCATACATTGTTGTGCTGGCAGATACCACTATCGCCAAAGATCCGGGATGTGATCATGGCATTGCCTCTCAGAGTATCATGCTGGGAGCCAGAGAAAAAGGGCTGGGAGGATGTATGATCGGGTCTATCGACCGGGAAAAATTAAAAAAGGTGCTGGATATTTCCGACCCATATAAGATTTTGCTGGTTCTAGCCCTTGGAAATCCCAAAGAAACCGTTGTTATTGAACCTGTCGGACCTGATCAAAGCATTAAGTACTGGCGGGATGAAAAAGGCGGACACCATGTTCCCAAAAGAAGTCTGGAGGATATTATAGTTGTGGCTTTCAAGTAATAGGCAATACCGTAGCTTCTCAAAATCGCTCAATCTAAAAAAAACAGGGTGGGAGAATTTTGCATGCTGAAAAGAAACGCGGGTGTGGATATTGTGGCAGAAATCGGACAGGTGGAAACCATTGCAGATGCTTATGCACTTTTTGAGAAAAAGATGGACTCACAGCACTTGTCCCGGATTAAACAAATTGAAAACCAGGACGTACTTTTGAAAATTGCAAATGCTATTGCCATGTGCGATCCCGACTCGGTTTTTATCAAAACCGGGTCAGAAGCCGATAGACGTTTCATAAGGCAGTTGAGTATTGAAAAAGGTGAAGAATCCCCATTGGCCATGGAAAACCACACAGTTCACTTTGACTTGAAAGAGGAACAGGGCAGAATTATTGACCGCACTTTTTATATTATAAACAAAGACGAAAAAATAAATTCTTTGGCCAAATGGATGGAACGTCTGGAAGCCCTTTCTCAGGTGAAGCAATTTATGACCGGGATTATGAGAGGCAAGCTCATGCTGGTGGGGTTTTATATGCGTGGGCCGGCAGGGGCACCGGTGTCAAATCCCGCACTGGAAATTACCAGTTCAGCATATGTTATTCACAGTGCTGAAATCTTATATCGAAATATTTTCGATGTTTTTGACCAGGAGGTGGAAAGGCTTGGCCATTTTTTCGCCAATATTCACAGTGAGGGGTTGAACAGGCCCGAAGACCTTGTGAATGCCAGGGTTTTTATGGACCGAAGCCACTGGACCACTTACAGCATGAATTGTACATACGCGGGAAACACACTTCTCATGAAAAAGGGCAATCATCGATTTTCCGTTGACAAGGCGGTTTACGAAAATCATGGCAATGAGTTGGCGGAACATATGTTTGTCACCGGCATCAACGGCCCCGGTGGGAGAGTGACCTGGATATCCGGAGCAGCCCCAAGCGGTTGCGGTAAAACCACTACGGCCATAGTAGGAGATTATTTTATTGGAGACGATTTGGCCCAGATGTGGATTGCCGATGACGGCTCCGTGCGCGCGATAAACCCTGAAATCGGCATTTTCGGTATCGTGGAAGATGTTAACTGGGAGGGGGATCCGGAGTTGATGAAAGTGCTTCGAGAGCCGGGTGCCGAAGTTATCTGGTCCAATGTTCTTGTGGATAAAAATGGCGTGCCTCACTGGACCGGAAGCGGTGAAGAACCGCCTGAAGAGGGAATCAATTTTCAGGGAGAATGGTGGAAAGGCAAAACCGATGAAAACGGCAATCCGGTTCCCATGTCTCATCCCAACGCGCGCGCTACGGTTTCTTCCAAATCCCTGAGCAATTATTCCGAAGAAAATGAAAATCCGAATGGTGTCAAGATCGGTGTGGTTACCTATAACGGACGGGACAGCGATACCATGCCCCCGGTGTGGGTGGCCAAAACTGCTGATGAAGGCGTGCTGATCGGTGCCTGCATTGTTTCAGCGGCAACGGCCACCGAGGTGGGGGCCAAGGGCGTAAAACGGGCTCCATGGGCCAATGCCCCATTTATTCCCGGATCGCTCGGGAAATATATGGAAGCTCAGTTCAAATTTTTCAATAATCCAAACATCCATGAAAAGCATCAACCCCTTATGGCCGGATTGAACTATTTTTTGACCGATAAGGCACGGGGAGGAGAAAGTTCAAAGCTTCTGGGTGAAAAAAAGGACGTCAAAGTCTGGCTGGCCTGGCTTGAACTGCTGGCTCATAAAGAAGTGGATGCCATAACCACCCCCATCGGGCAGATTCCTTTATATGAAGACCTTAAAAAGCTTTTTAAGGATATCATTGATAAAGATTATGAAATCTCCTTATATAACAAACAGTTTTCACTTTATCTTGACAACATTATCTCACGGTTGCAGATGCAAGTGGATTCATACAGCAAAGAAGAAAACATTTCCAAAAAACTGTTCGAACTTTTATCCGCCCAGATAGAAAAGCTTTCGGAGCTGAAAGAAACTTATGGACCTGTTGTAGAACCCCAGCAGCTTCTAAGTCATAAGCCCTAAAAAAGAAATCAATGATTTCTCCGGAAAAAGGGCGCCTTTTTAAAAAAATATTCAGCCGAAAAATGCTGGTTTCTCTCATTATGGGTTTTGCCTGCGGTCTTCCGCTTTTGCTGACCATGTCTGTGCTTCAGGCGAGAATGAAAGAAAACGGCCTTGATTTGGGCCTTATTGGTCTTATCAATCTGGTCCAGATACCCTATACATGGAAATTTGTATGGGCTCCCCTTGTCGATCGTTTTGTTCCTCCTTTTCTTGGCCGTCGCAAAGGATGGATGGCCATGGCCCAGCTGGCACTGATTTTATCCATAGCCGGGCTGGGTTTCAGTGATCCGGTGAACCATTTTGGGTGGATGGTATTTACCGCCATTTGTGTTGCCTTTTTCAGCGCTACCCAGGATATCGTGGTGGATGCCTACCGGCGGGAAGACCTTTCCGATGATGAATTGGGTCTGGGATCTTCGCTTTACATATACGGTTATCGGCTGGGAATATTACTGGCATCCGGCGGTGGTTTAATCATGGCCGATTTCATGACCTGGTCTCAGGTATACCTGGTCATGTGTGTATGCATGCTGCCGGCTGTGGTGACCACATTGCTGACCCCTGAACCCGCGGTGGCCGAAGGTACTCCCAAAACATTAAAGGAGGCGGTGGTCCACCCGCTTGTTGATTATTTCAAAAGAAACCAGGCCATATGGGTGCTGGCTTTTATTCTGCTCTATAAAATAGGCGATACCATGGCCAGTGCCATGACCATGCCTTTTTACCTGGAGATCGGGTTTTCAAAAAGCGAGATCGGTGCTGTTGTTAAAATTTTCGGTACCTGGGCCACTATTGGCGGAGCCCTTTCGGGCGGGATCATCATGATTTGGCTGGGTATTTACCGCAGCCTGTGGGTTTTCGGATTTCTTCAGGCTGTGTCCACGGCGGGCTTTATTATTCTGGCCAGAATTGGAAACAACCTGGCGGTATTATCCGCTGTTATCGCATTCGAAAATATCAGCAGCGGGATGGGTACCGCTGCGTTTGTAGCCTTTATGGCCAGTATTACCAACAAGAAATTCACCGCTACCCAATATGCTCTGCTCACCAGTCTCATGGCGTTTCCGAGAGTTCTGGCCTCGGCACCCACCGGCTTTTTAGCCAAGCATATGGGCTGGGAGGCGTTCTTTATTCTGTGTACTCTCATCGCAATACCCGGAATGCTGCTGCTGTTTAAGGTGGCTTCATGGAAAGGCAACAACCATATGACGGCATGATTGACAAAACGATTGGTATTTTATATAAAATCAGACTATTCAATGCGGTTTTGCAACATGTAGGTGCGAATTCATTCGCACAGAGGCG
>SKZT01000303.1 GCA_007127235.1 Desulfobacteraceae bacterium | reverse complement strand
ATCATTTCTGTGTCGTCCCTTCAGGACTCCTTTAATATGAACTTTACCGGGGGTTGAAACCCCCGGCTTTAACATGTCACCCTTCCAGGGTTTTTGTTGAATTCTGCCTGTTTTTTTTATTCCTCTTGCTCCTTTAAGCCAAATCCGGTCATGAGTGTTTAGACTTATGTGCGTTTTTCCTTTTTTTGCCTGTCCCTTTCGACATTCAGATTGCCGGTAAATGTGGTTTTCCCTTTGGGAATCAATATTCCGGTTGGAAATATTTAACGCCAATTTCATAAAAAGATCCGGTATCAGTAAGAATTTCTTTACACCATTTTGCTTCTGCCAGAGTTATTGAACGTAACCCCCAGCAGTCACCGTTGCAGGCACCATTCGGATGAAGATTTTTTACCCTGATCAACACGGTGGCACCAGGCCTGAGGGAAATTTCGGATTTAAAACACATTCCCTCATCAGAGTGATTAAGGGTTTGGGCCTCGTAATAATGATCTCTGTTGAAATACGAAAACTCGATGGTGGCGGTATACCTGCGACGATCAAAAGTTCTTTTATCCTTGTAGGCCTTCAAGTTACCTCCTTTTTTTTCACCCAGGGCCCCAACTATAAGGGAAGGTCAGGCAGCGGCATCCAATGGGTCACCTCTATATCATCTACAGTATAGCCATCGGGCTCCTCGTAAACCAGGTCCGTGCTCCAACAGCATTTTTCAGGGTCAAAGGTTCTGTAAGCCATTGCACGTATCAGCGAATTATCATAGCCGCCTTTGAAACATACCAGAACCACATCGTTTCTTTCCGGCAATTCTTCATCAATCCGCCGCCACGCCATGTGGCCATCTTTAGCTCCATAACTCGGACACAGTGATGGGTCGATTTTTTCAGTTCTTAAAACCTTGTCGATTCCATTGTTTGTTGAGTCAGCTTTTCCATCCACAGTTTCCATATTCAGATTATTCATCGCACGCCCCTCCCTGATAGGGTAGATATTTTTCTATTAAAGAAAGGCTATTCTGGCGGCCAAAAATAAAATTTCGTCTGTATTGTTTATTTTTGTCTTTCCCTTTAAAACCATGTTTTTTAGGGCTCCTAATTCTTTTTTGTACTTGAAAGCTAAAGATGTCTTCTATCTTTTTAATAACCACGTCCGGATAAATATCCTTGATGACATAACCATCCGCTTCGGCGAGGCGGGGATCGCCGACAAAATTGTCATAGGCGGTCACAATGAGGACTGGAAGGTGGGGGGCTTCCAGCTTGATCCAGTGAAGCAAATCCCATCTTTCAAACCCATTTAAATAAAGCTCGAGCAGAACCATATCGGGCCTGCCCGACCGAAGCTCTTCCATGGCATCCCCGGCCTCTTTAAGACATATAACACGATGTCCCTCCATGGACAGGTCTTCTGCAAGCAGTTCCCCTAAATGGGGCTGATCATCTATAATTAGAATGTTAACCATGACTTTTCCCTCAGTTTTGCTTATGGTATCTTTTGGAAGGGAAATTGTCTATCGGGAGTAATCTTATTTGGGATACTTTATTTCGGATATTTTTCTAAGTGCTTTCGGAAGCAAAAAGAACAATTATGGGGATGAAAAAAAGATCAGCATCCAGATATGGGAATAAAAAACATAGCCCATACTATATGCTGTATATTTGCCTGGTGGGAGAGGAAAAGATCCAGGAAATATCTCAGACCTCAATAAGGCCTTTTTTAATTGCGATCTTGGTAAGCTGGGCTACGGATGAGACTTCCAGTTTTTCCATGATATTGTACTTATGGGTCTCCACGGTCTTGGGGCTGATACAGAGACGTTTTGCGATCTCCTTTGGGGTTAAGCCGTCGGCCAGAAGAGCGAAAACCTCTTTTTGGCGAACTGTCAGTTGCGCAATCCCGTTTTGCATCCCCCTGACTTCAGCCAGATCTCCCATGGTCAGCGCGTCCAATTGATCCTGGAGTATCTTCCGAACACTACTGCTGAAGTAAGTGCCCCCATCCCTGACCACTTTTACAGCCTGAACTAGTTCTTTTATGGGTTCGCGCTTGAGAATATAGGCGCTTATGCCAATCCTGAAAAGCGATGTGATATATTCCCTGTCCGAATACATCGTGTAGATGAGCACATGGATCCGCTCCTTCCATGCCTTGATTTCATGCGCGGCGTCCATCCCTTTCATATTGGGCATGGAGATATCCATAATCGCCATGTCGGGATTAAGGGTTTTCACCTGTTTAACGGCTTGAAGTCCGTCCAGGGCCGTTCCCACAACCTCAAAACCGGGCTCTTTTTCAAGCGCCCTGATAATCCCCTCTATGACTGCGGGGTGGTCATCCACGATAAGGATTTTTGTTTTGTCGCTACCCGAACTCATTGTAATTTTCTGCGCCATGATGCAGGCCTCTTATTTAATAGGTATCTCCGCCGTTACTGCCGTTCCCTTGCCAACCCGGGATTCGACACGAAATGTGCCGCCAACCTGAACTACTCTCTCATTCATAATCATAATGCCAAGCCTCTCCCTTCCGTTCTTTTCGATTCTCATGTTTTCATAATCGAAACCCATGCCATCATCTTCTATGGCTAACAAAATGAAATGTTCATTTCCGTTCAGATGAATATAAATATTATTTGCCTTGGCATATCTGATGCAATTCGTCATGGACTCCTGAACAATTCGATAGACAGTTATGGCCTTTTCCTTGGGTATCTGCAAGGGGATCCCCTCTGTGTTAAGATGAATTTTAAAATTGGTTTGCTTCCTGATTTTATTCAGCAAGTTTCTAATGGCCGGGACGAGACCGAGATTATCCAATATATGCGATCTTAAGCTGCCGGCCAGTCCACTGACATAATCCATTGTTTCAGTGACCATGCTTTGGAGCTTTTCTATTTTTTCCTCTTTAATGAGCACCTGCCCACTTGAATTTTGTATCAGGAAACCAAGTTCCATATTGAGCGTTGTCAGTTTCTGTCCGAGATCGTCATGAAGGCTCATGGCTATATCCTGTCGCTCACTTTCCAATATTTCCACCAGCTTTTTTGACATATATTTACGACGTTCCTGCTCCTTCAGGATTTTCTTGCTCTGTAATTTCAGATCAGCTTCGAATTTCTTGCGTCTGTCAATTTCCTTACGCAATTTTTCATTCAGTTCTTCCAGTTCAGCCGTTCGCTCCTGCACACGCGCTTCGAGTACATCATGGGCCTTATGAAGGGCTTCCTGGTCCTGTTTTTGCCGGGTAATGTCGGCAATGGCAAATTGCCACCGGCTGAAACGACCCTGTTCATCAAACCCGGCTCCAAGTTCGAGCCGGGCATAGATTATGCGGTCATCTTTTCCGGTAAGCCGCAGCTCAAGACTGTCTTTGGTGTCTTTGACCCTGGATTCGCTGATCTTTTTTATTTTCGCAAAATAGACGGGCAGGTCCTCCGGGTAGACCCGATTTGAAAATTTTTGACCTACCAGGTAGCGCCGCAGATCTTGGAGCAGGTCGGCGGCGGCTGCATTGGCCCGTTCGATCGTCCCGTTTCTATCTAAGGTCAGAAATCCCACAGGGGCGAATTCGTAAAATTTGAAGTATTCGTCATGGGCGGCCTCAAGCTTTTTGGCGGCTCGCTGCAGCTCTTCGTTTTGCAAATCAAGCTCGACTTGGTGAACCTCAAGCTCATGGAAAAGCTCCAGAAGCCCGTTTTCCGTTAATTCGGTTTTTTTTCCATTTGCCTCTTTCAGGATGGTCTCGGAACGCTGCCGCAGGCGGGCATAACCTTCTTTGGGGGATCTACTTTCGCTCATTTGTCTTCCTTTTGCCAGGGGCTTCGGTCGGTAACATCTTCTATGGCAAGCAATATTTTACCGCCTTTCTTTTTCTCTTCGACCAGAAGGCGGGCATTTAAAATCAGCTTCCTGAACCCGATTTTCGGGAATCGATGTTCGACGCTGTAATCCTCGAAAGTCTTGCCGTCCGCAGCGAGCTCGTGGAAAAACGTCCTTAGCGCAGGGATATCCCACTGTCGGTCTTGCAATTCAAACAGGCCCTTTCCCTCCACTTCTTCATCCACTTGAAAGGTTTGATAAAAGCGCGGGTTTGCCATGAGCACGCGAAGGTCTTTATCGAGCACCAAAAGCGATTCCCGCACCGTATCCACAATGCTGTCTGAAAAACGCATTTCGGCTGCAACCTCTTTTTCCTTTAACGCTATCGTCTCTTTCTGGGCCTTCTTCTGAGCTTCGATATTGACAAAGGTGAGCACCGTACCCTCGATCCGATTGTGCTTGTTTCGGTGAATCGTGATGCACATTCGATACCAGCCCCCGTCCCGGGTTTGGACCTCGTCCTCGACGGCGGAAAGCGTGTTGGCCACCGATTTGATCTTTTGCGGTAGATTGTCGATTTCCAGGTTGTGGGAGATATGCGAAATGGGTCGGCCGGTGTCGGTATCAACCAGGTTGATCAGCTTTGCGGCCTCCGGGGTGAACCGCTCGATGGTAAGATCGTTGTTTAAAAACAGGATGGCGATTTTCGTGTTGTTCAACACATCGGTAACGGCGGTATAGGCTTCGGAAAGCATTTCATTTTTGTTTTGCAACTGCGCGTTTACCGTATTGAGCTCCTCGTTGAGCGACTGAAGCTCTTCCCCTGAAGACTCGAGTTCCTCGTTGGTGCTCTGAAGCTCCTCGTTTGCCGAGTACAGCTCTTCATTCGATGTTCTAAGCTCTTCCATGGCGCTTTTGTAATCTTCCTGGATCTTCATCAACTCTTGTTCAAGCTCCATGTTCCGCCGGAGGAAATCCTCGGGTTCATCATCTGCCGGGGGCCTTGCCGATGTTTCTTCAGCCGGGTTGCGGGCATGTTCAAAAAGAACCATGAAGGTGTTTTCCAGCGCCGACGGCTCGTTCAAGGGGGTTACCGTCAGATCGATCTCCTTGAATTCGCTGTTGGTCTTGATCCATACCCGTTTCCTGCGAATTTCCTTTTTCGAAGCACGCGCCCGTCGCATAGCGAAGAAGAGCGCTGAACGAAGGCCTTCCCGGGCCATGCTTGAAACATCGAGGTCCTGCTTTCCCTCGGGAAGCTCCAGATACTTGCCGGTCCGGCCGTGGACATGGAGTATCCGTCCTGCCTGGTCGACGATTACGCAACTCGGCGTATGTTTTTTCAACAGCAGCCTTTCGGTGGCCTGTGCGATGTCTGAAGATTCCTGGGGTTTGCCATGACGGGCGGAGTAAATGTATTGAGCCGTTGCATCCAGCCTTTTTCCCCGCAACGGAAATTCAATCGTCGGCCTCACGGTGATAGGGCCCTCTTTTTTTCGGTATATGCCGTGTTTCTTATCCAGTGCGTTGAAAAACCCGGCGAAGCGGCCGGGGGTTTCCGAGGAGCCCAAAACCAGCACCCCTTCCGGCTTCAGGCTGTAGTGCAGAAGGGGAATCAGCCTGTTTTGGGCCTCGGTCCCGAGATAGATCAAAAGATTGCGGCAAAATAGAAGGTCGAGCTGTGTAAACGGAGGATCCCGCAGGATGTCTTGAACCGCAAACACCACCGGTTCTCTGATCTCTTTTTTAACCCGGTACCGATTCCCGTCTTTGATAAAAAACCGATTGAGCCGTTCAGCACTGACTCTCGCGGCGATGTTCTGAAGATAGACGCCTCGCCGGGCATTGTCGATGGCCTTCGGGTCGATATCAGTGCCAAAGAGCTGCATGCCGCATCGCATTTTATGCGCTTCCAGGTATTCGCTGATGACCATGGCTCCCGAGTAGACTTCTTCTCCGGTGGCGCAGCCCGCAAACCAGCCCCGTAGACTCGCCCCCTTGTCACGGCGGGCAAAAAGCTCCGGCAGCACCTTTTCCCGGAGAAGGGCAAATGTTTCCGGGTCCCGGAAAAACTCGGTCACCCCGATCAGAAAATCCTGAAAAAGAGCCTTGCTCTCATGGTCGTTGCGGCGGAGATAATCGAGGTATTCGGCGCTGGTTTCACTGCGGGTAACGCTCATGCGCCGCTCGATACGCCGGATCAAAGTGCTTTTTTTGTAATGGGAAAAATCGTGACCGGTGTTTTGGGCAAGGAGATTGAGGATGGGGTCTAACGATTTCGGGATCTCTTTACCCCCCCCCCCCCGCATTTCCAAGGTGTCTTCGAAGGTGGCGGGGCGCTCGAAATAGCTGATCAACTGTCCGGGCATCCGGGCAGGTTCCAGGATAAAATCGACCATACCGGTTTCAATCGCGCTTTGGGGCATCCCGTAATGTCCCGCCGAGGTCTCGGCCTCGGCCAGAGTCACCCCTCCGGTCTCCTTTATCAGCCGCAGGCCATGGGTGCCGTCCGTGCCCGTTCCAGACAAAATAACACAACCGGCAAGCTCCCCGCAGGCCTGGGAAAGGGATTCCAAAAAGCGATCGATGGGCAGGTGCAGCCCGTTTTTTCGCTCTATGGTTTTTAAGTGAAACTTGCCCTGATCCATAACAAGATCCTTGTTCGACGGGGGTAAATAGACCGTGTTCTGCTCTGGGGGCTGGCCATCCTCGACGGTTTTTACCGTTATGCCGGATTTTCTGTTTAGAATATCCGGCAGAAGGCTAGTCCGCTCCGGGTCCGTGTGGGAGATGACCACAAACGCCATGCCGCAGTCTTGCGGCACATTGGATAGAAAGGCCTCCAGAGACCTTAACCCGCCCGCCGATGCTCCCAGGCACACAATGGGAAAGGAATCAGTAGCGCTCTTTTTCCGGAAACCGGAGTTCTTTTTCTTTGCACCGGATGTTGTCTTTTTCTTCACGTCGGACATCAAAAAACCTTTGACATCATTTTTTTCAATTTGAGACGTATCTTTGGAATACTGCCGCTTTTTAAAACAATTATAACAAGATTGGGATAAATACAATATATTTTTCAAAAGCATTACAAAAGGGCGATAGTGCCAGGAGATTAAAAATTAAAATTGTTATAAACCTGGTTGCAATCTTAAAAACTTGGCTTATTATAGAAAATTACCCCGTTGTCAGTGTGGCAACGGGCATTTTTTTTCAAGGCAATCAAATATTATAAGCCAATTAGGGCAGAGAGAATGCAAGGAGACTAAAAAGATGAACGATCGTGCTCAGATTACTTTATACACTGGGGGACACAAGGGGGCCGAGGCGGAATTCGGACGGCTGGCCGAAAAATGGGGAATTTCTGAAGTCAATTTTACTTTCGAAGACCACAGTATAGAGCGGAGCCGAGGAGTCAGGGTCCTTGGCCCTGTAGAACTCGACAAGGGAAATGTCAGTATGGAAATTGTCTCTACACGCATGGGACGCAACTTCTCAAAGGTCGATAAAATCAGAAAAGTAATCCAGTCAATTTTTCATATGGTCAATCATGGATATTATGTAATTGCCATCGGATGGATTCAGCCTGATGGTACGGTCAAAGGGGGAACCGGCTGGGCAGTTGAGCTGGCGAAAATCTTTAATCGTCCGATCAGTGTTTATGACCAGGATCAAAAGCAGTGGTTCGCATGGAAAGACAATAAATGGACCCCCGAACTTCCTGAAATCAAAGGCAGCACATTTGTGGGAACCGGAACACGAAACCTTACTGAGGATGGCCGCCAGGCGATTGTCGATCTTTATGAAAGGTCTTTCGGACCCGCCTGATGACCAATATTTTCCAGCAGGTAACCCCGGATCATCGTCCGGACCAGGAAAGCAAAAAACAGACCCGTCCCTGAATTTGGAACATGAGGGCAGGCTCGGAACCTGCCCCCCGGCAATGAGTCATTAAACCATTAATGTAAGGATAAATTAACCACGAATCTTAACAGCAAGGTCGGCAATTCGCCGGCCGAGGGCACTGGCGATTTCGAGATCCTCTCTGGCGGGATTCAATTCATTTTGCTGGCCTGCCAACGTGGTCGCGCCGTATGGAGTTCCACCCCTGCCTTCAGTATGAAGCATACCCGGCGTGGAATAGGGTACTCCGGCAATGATCATCCCAAGATGAAACAGGGGAATCATCGATGCCAGCAGCGTGGTTTCCTGACCGCCATGGGTTGTGGCCGTCGAAGTAAAAAGACCGGCCGGTTTCCCCTCCAAAGCACCTTCCATCCAAAGTTCGGCCGTGGAATCGAGCAACCTTTTCATCTGGGCAATCATATTTCCATAGCGGGTTGGCGTGCCCAGCATAATGCCGTCTGCATTCCGGAGATCGTCCAGAGTACATACCTGAATATCCTTCTGTTGTTCCCAAACAGGCCGGGCAAACTCATCGGACTCGATTCTTTTGACTTCATCCTCGAACTCTTCGGCACGGCGCAGGACCGCTTCACAATCTTTCACTGAATTAATTCCTTCCGCCGCTGCCTGGGCCATCTTCATTACATGGCCGTACTTGGAATAGTAAACGACTAAAATTTTCATGGATCCTCCTTTTTAGTTACAGGTTTTTTTCTGAAAATCGCAAATAACATAGTGATAAAGAGCACAAAAAGCAAAGCGGTGATAAAGGAAACCGCCGGTTGAGGATTCAGGGGAAGGGTTTCCTGGTGTCTGCTTAAAAAAAAGACGTTTTCCCCTGGCAGCGCCGGATCAATGGCTTCCGTTATACCTGTATCGGCGGCGATTTTTTCTTTCAGAGCCTTTGGGATAGCCTGTTTTCGAGTGCTTATGCCGCTTACAGGATCGCCTTCCCCTATGGATGGTTCCGGTACCCGTGCTCCGGCAATCACCACCTGAGTGTATACGGTGTCGACCGGTTCTTCAAGTTCCGGATAAATGGCGGGGGTAATTCTTCCTTCCCGGATAAATGGATAACGAAAATGACGGCTTTGATGCCGCCAGAAAGTCATGGGCTGCATCTCCAGGTCAGGGTCTTCCAGTATTTGCGCCACATGAAAATCGCCGGGTATCGTCATAATCAAGACAGCATCCAACTGACCGTTTTTAAGCCCCTCGATCTGCTTTTCAAGAGGGCCATACACCCTTAACACCCTCTCCGACTGCCCATATGCATCAAGAAGTATGCTTGATATGGTCGCAGAGCTGCTTTTTTCCCACCCGACTCCCAACCGGTTCACCCCTGCAAAAGGGTCCTCTGCCGAACCACTTTCTCTATCAGCCTGTTTTTTTTTCCGAATCAGGTGCACAAATCTGTTGCCCACAGGAGCGATAGCTTCGATTTGCTCCAACCTTTCAGGAAGCTGTCCCGGGCGAATTTTAAAAAAATGTTCGGCGCCCAGCACTGCTGCAAAAATTTCACCGTCTATAAGTTTTTGCACCGGATCTTCGAAGGTTTCAATCTTTAGCTCCCGCTTGGGAAACGCGGCACGGAGTGCTCCTGTAGCCACAGCCATAAGCTCGGTCTGGTGATCGGCAGGTGATGTTGCAACCATTAATTCCCGCTGTCTGGGAAGGGTGTCTGATAAAGTAATCAGTCCTTCTTTTTTCAAATACCATTCCGCCACAACACGCTCATCTGCTCCCGTTATAATTGCCCAGCGATTCAGCAATCTCATGGACTCCAAATCCAAAACGCCTGCAAGCTTCTGAAGGGCTTCACCAAACTCCGGATATTGCTCGAGAATATCTTCACGTACCACCGGCGCCGGTTCATATACCGAAAAAAAACGGAGATCATCCTCAAGCACCACCAGCCCATACTCAAGTATCTGAGGATCGGTTTTTTGTCCCACTGCCACATGAATTTTTTTCCTGATCAGATCCTGATACAATTGCTGTTTCGTATTTTTTCGGACCACTTCCGGTTCAGGGCTGATCCCGTAACGGCGGAGAAGAGAGTTGAATCCGTCCACAGGCCTGATGAAAAATTCCGGATCGGCTCCCAAAACAAAATTCCCCTGTAATTTTACAAGATCGCTGATGCTCTCGACTCCAAAAGATACCGCCTGTTTATTGGTCATCACCAGTGAGTAGGCATTATCAAACCCAAAGCGCTCCTGCCAGTCCAACCCGAAGGACTTGTAAAGCTCCTGAACCCGTTCATATAATTCATCGCTTTCATCAGGTGGAACAACTCCCATTATGAGCGCGGCAGTGCCGGTATATTCAGGATATACATGAATTTCTCCCCGGTTGAGAGCTTCCTGAAGATCAAAGGTGTTTCCAAAAACAATGGAAGGATGCACCGGCACAGCCGCTTCCATAGCCATCAATTGTATCATGTGGGCCAGGATTTTGTTTTCGGAGAAGCTTTTTGACCCCACCCGGATCGGTTCGCTTTTTTGGCAGGCAGCCAAAAACGGACTCATTATCAGACTCAGAAGCAATATAATCTGTAACAAAGGGCTTCGTTTCATGACAACTCCTTTTTTTCAACAGCACCTGGTCCGGAATGAATCGTCTCAGAGACTGAAGCATCTGTTTTGGCTTCTTCAGCTTCTTTTTCAGGAAGTTGTTCCCGGAAAAGGGCGTGCAGCAGCACAAAAACCTGGGCGATCATAATAAGGGTAAAAGGGATCGCCCCGGATATTGCAATCGCCCGGAATACATCGACACCACCGCCTGCGAAAAGACCGGCCGCAGTAATGATGGAAACGGTTACACCCCAGAACAGCTTTCGGGATACACTGGGGTTTAGATTGCCCTCGCTGGTCATCATCCCCAACACAAAAGTACCACTATCGGCGCTTGTCACCAGAAATATAAAGACAAGGAAAACCACCATGGAAGACAGAATATCGGAAAACGGAAAATATGCAAAAAGGGCGAACAGCGCCTCGGATGGGTTCTCCACAACAATGGAACCGAGATTTACCTGCCCGAAAAGCTCCAGATACATACTGGCTCCGCCAAGCACCGAAAACCATAAAATGGAAAAAAGGGCCGGTATTAACATCACCATCAGAACAAACTGCCGAATCGTTCTGCCGCGGCTGATTCGGGCAATAAACACACCCACAAAAGGCGCCCATGCAATCCACCAGATCATCCAGGTAAGGGTCCAGGATCTGACCCAATCCGTCTCAGCACTGAAAGGATACAGCTTTAGGGATAGTGCAGGAAGATTGCTCAGGTAATCTCCGAGTCCGGTGACAAAAGTTGACAGGATGAACCGGGTAGGTCCCACAAAAAGCACAAACAGCATGAGAACAACCACGATGAACATATTCAGATTTGAAAGAAACCGGATCCCTTTATCGAGTCCTGTAGATGCAGAAACAAGATAGCATACCGTAAGAATGGCCAGGATGTTTATCATGATAAAAGTGGACTGAGGACTCGTTCCGAACACTTCGGCCATTCCGGCATTGATTTGTTTGACACCAAGCCCCAAAGCTCCGGATATCCCGAACACCACGGCAAGCACAGCAATAATGTTGGCAATTCGCGCAATCACAGTTCCACATCTCCCCTTGAATAGTGCCTTAAAAGGGGAGCCGGCCAGCATGGGATAACCGTACCTGAATCCGAAAAATCCCATTATGAGGGCAAAAAGGCCATAGATGCACCAGACATGCAAACCCCAATGAAAATGGGTCATTACAAAGGCCCATCGCGCGGCCTCAGGTGTCATGGCAGACATTCCGGGAGGCGGAATCATATAATGGCTCAACGGTTCAGCAACACCCCAGAACAGCAATCCTGCTCCCATCCCCGCTGCAAAGAGCATACAAAGCCATGAAATCAAGCCAAACTCGGGTTCATCCTCCTGTTTTCCCAGCTTCAGGTTTCCGTAATCACTCAAAGCAAGCAGCAGACTAAACACTATAAAGAATGTGACCGAAAGCATGAATAACCAATCAAAGGCGTCAAGGATATAAGAGGTAGCGTTGATAAAGGATTCGGCCAATCTATCGGGATTGATAATACCGTATGCCACGATCATGACACAAATGATAAGGGAAATGAAAAATACCGAACTTATGGGGGCCAAAACCGGCTTTTTATTTGAGGATGATTCCGGCTTAGAATTTGTCATCTTCAACTCCTTTTGTAAGCGAGTTCAAATTTTTTTCCGTCATTCCTGCGAAAGCAGGGCACGGAATGACGGTTATTGAAAAGTATCGTGGCAAAAAATTCTGGTTATAACGGATTTGGGTGAGATTTGTTTGTAGAATATCAACAGTGGAAACCTGTAGGGGCGGGTTCCAAACCCGCCCTCGTTCCAAATTCCCCGAGTGTTGCGTCGTGCCATATATATTAAGCTCCCACAAACGTCATTCAATTCATGTAACCAAATAATGATTTTTATACCCTAGTTTCCACAGTTTCCACGCAAAGCATGGCGCACGAAAAAAATGCAAAAGCACAGCTTTTGCACTCCTTCAACAAGTCACCCCCAAATCCGTTATAACCAGAAAAAATTTGATCATCGAGTTTTAGACTCATCCGAAAAATTGAACGTCAATGCATGTCTCAGGCTATTATGGATGTCTTTTTGGAAATTTATTCAATCATATCCAATTTTTTCACAAAGTCGCAAGAAAAAACTGAACCGGTCTTACTCTTCGCGAAAAATTTTAATTGCGCGAAACTTATTTGAGTGTAACCTGTCTGTGTGAAATCCGATTTTTCTGTAGGTGCGAATTCATTCGCACTTAAAATCCGGCACGGATTTAAAGGCTCTATAGTTTTTAAACCCAGGGAGTTGCCCTCGTCGTTATACACAAGTGTCGCATGCATACGAATCCGTACCTATGCAAGCACAGGTAATGCAAAAAAGTTGAGGCATAAATTGCAGTCACAAATTCTTCACATTATAAAAACATTTTGCTTCTGCATATCCCGGTGCAGGCGGATAAATCCGCCGGAGTGTGCGGATGAATCCGCACCTACAAGCTTATTGAATCCTTATCTTACCGCCGGTGCAACCTGTGCATCAACATGCTTGTGTATAACGACAAGGGCGATGCCCTGGGCTGAGTATGTTTTGCGCCTTCAGCGCGCGAAAGCCTGTTAAAACCCCGGAAAATTGCCTGGTTTGTTCAGGGACCAGTCGTAATCAATATATCGAATACGGGTTGTGGCTTCCACCTTTTCTTTAATGTGGTCATCAGCATAGGCCTTGATGAATTTGCTCACCGAACCCTCTTCTTCGACATAATCGTCCTCATACCACTTGAAAAGTTCGGTGACGTATAAGGTGTTTCCGTCACGGTGCAGATGACGATGGGTGTTAAAGGCGCGACGGGTGTTTTCAGTCATCAAGGTACCGATGTTTTCTGCGGTATAAATCTGACGGCGCAAAGGTGGACAGCCAACAGAGGCACAATTGACCGTGAAATGAACCCGGGCCTCCTTCCAGCCTTTTTCTGCAAACTCATCACCCAGCAAAATACCCTTTTCCATATCATCTAAGCTGTACTTCTGATTTCCGATGGTAAAAAGATCCCGCTCAAAAATGTTTGCGCGAAACGGGTTGAAACGTCCGCCGTAATCCCAGACCGATTCCACCAGCTCGCCATCCGGCCGCTGCCTGAGGATGTGCGCAATCATAAAATAATTATAGGCGTTATTCCAGAAAGCCACGGCCTTTTCACGGGTCTCCAATTGGGCGATATCAAATTCGGCCAGCAGCGCATCCTGTTTTTCCAGCAGCGCCATTGTTTTCTCATGTGCCAGGGCTTGATCATAGTCAAAAGCCGACTCCAAACCATCGTTTTCCAAGTCCCGTTCAACCAAAAACTGCTGTAAAAGATCAGCATAAGGCTGAAAAACACTTTCCACCACTGCCTTATTACCGGATACAACCGCGGTGCTGAACACGACAAACATACCGGAAATTATTATAGACTTCAGAATACCCAACATGATATTTCCTCCTTATAAGCGTTTCACCTAAAATGATGATGCATTAAGTCCCCCTTTGGAAAAGGGGGATTTAGGGGGATTTAAAAAAGCTTCAAATCCCCCCTGTCCCCCCTTTTCAAAAGGGGGGAACGTTTGCGATCAACTTTTTATTTTACTGTTAACCGATCCGACTTTCCAAGCATCCGTGATAGACATCCCTTTAGGTTAAGACCTATGGGTATGGCGGGGGGAAAAATTAAAACACAGAGATCACAGAGGATTTTTTTATAGCGCAAAGCGCTTATTTCTTTGGATAGTGTGAGAACATTGATTAACTCTTACACCCCCAAAACCGTTATAACCAGAAATAATCAATCCAAACGGATGAGTCGACCAGGATCATTGATCCAACCTCATCGCATCGAGGTCACCATCCCATTTAAGTTTTCCACGCAAGTTTTTTAAGCGTTCCTGTTTTTTCATCCGGAATAATAATTTCAGAGCGGTTTCTACAACAGCTTTCTTGGTATTTAATTGACTAAGCGCCATGGCTTCTTTCATAAGGTCTTCATCTATGATAATATTGGCTCGCATAGCTTCTCCTTGTACATAATGTGTATTTATTTAATTTTTTATACACATGAAAATCTCTGTCAAGGCAAATTAAAATTTGCATAACAGCCATGCCCTGCCGGGCACAACAAACAATGAAAGAAAAGGTCAACATTTCGATCTTTCATATAAACATTTGGAATCGAAAACATTTTACATGAATTGAGGTAATTTAATAAGTCAGGTTGAAGAGGCAGCTTCGCCGGTGGAAGAGATATATCTGACGAAAAATTTTGGGTGGAGATCAAAAAAGCCGGCAAAATCTGGAGAAAATGGGAATGAAAACGAACACCTCGTACTTAAGGATGGAGAAAGCCTTAAGGTCAGTGCAGAAACGGTGGTCACCTCTGAAGGGATTTTGACATTCCGGCCATGCTATGTCTTAATGGTCAGTGCCATGAGTAAGCGGGCCGCCCTTGAGCAATCCATTGGAATTCAAAACTATTCTCTTGAAATCACACAAATTCATGTGTAATACTATGTGTGTTTATAAAGGAGATGATTGTTATGGCAACGAATTTACAAATTGATGACGAACTAATTCAAAAAGCTGTCAAGCTCGGAGGCCATAAGACAAAAAAGGACGCTGTCTCAAAAGCTTTAATTGAATATATACAACATTTAGAGCAACAAAAGATTGTCTCGATGCTTGGAACCGTGGAATACGATCCGAAATATGATTATAAAGAGCAAAGACGCCGGTCATGAAGGTTATAGTTGATACCAGTGTATAGTCCATGGCATTAAGACGAGGCAAGCCTGAATCAAACACCACGGTTCATGAATTGCGGTGCATGATTCAGGATCATCGCGTGCAAATGATTGGACCCATACGACAGGAGATCCTGTCTGGTATTCGCATTGAATCTCAGTTCAAAAAACTTCAAAATCATCTTGAAAGCTTTCCCGATCTCCCAGTCATCACATAAGATTATGTTACTTTCAGCGGAACACAAAAAACCGCACCCGTTAAAGAGCCCGTTTTTTACGTTGATCAAGGTGTCCGGTGGCGTGCCTTGATCAACATCCGGAGTGCCTGGTACCCGGTCGACTCCGAGCGTTAGACCCTGGACTCACTTTGGAGAAGTTAGAAAATTGTAGTATTGGAGTTTAATGTGTTCATGAAGGCGAATTATAAGGATAAATAAAAATGAAACGACATTTTACGCTTGAATATTGGATTGATGATGACTGGTATGTAGGAAGGATCAAAGAAATACCAGGAGTTTTTAGCCAAGGCGAAACATTGGAAGAATTAGAAGAAAATATCAAAGATGCCTTCAGGTTAATGATCGAGGAAGATTCTCAGAAACCAATTCATACCGGTACTCAAACGAAAGAGATTATTCTTGAGGTTGCATGAAAAGAGGCAATTTTATAAGGGAATTGGTAAATGCTGGTTGCTATTTGAAACGTCACGGAAAGAAACACGACATTTACGCCAATCCAAAAAACGGTAAACAAGCGCCTTTGCCGAGACATGCCGAAATAAAAGAAAGTCTATGCCAATTGATAAGAAAACAACTTGGAATACAATAAAATGGGAACTGCCAATCCATTGTTCAGAAAACCCGACGAATTGGCACTCATAAAAAAGGTAGCTTCACATGGAATATAATCATTGATGCCGGATAGTTGACGGTTACCCAGGACAGCAAAACCTGACATGATTGCCGACAATCTGCCGGCATCCCAGATATCGATACTGTTCTGCTCGACTGGACTTCGATAAAGTGGTTCATATCGACTACCCCTGACAAGAATCAAGCGGGGAATTCGAGTTGGGAAAGCGGAAAAATAATGGGATTTTTATGAGGAAATTTAATAAGTCTGCCTAAGCTTTCCGATGTGCGAAAACCATTGCATAATGCAGTGCTGCAAGGGGCGGTCACCGGTATAGCGGGCATCGTGGCTGTAATCTGGGCTTTTGAAAATATTCACGATCGGTATGCTTCTGTTGTATACATTATTACAACTTGCGTTGGGATCGTTACTGCTATTGGTTATACGTTTCCCAAAAGTTATCAGGAGCGAATGGCAACTGTCTATCTTGGATCCGAGCGACGCCATCATTCTATAATGGCCATTGTGCTTCAATCCGTACTGAAGCATTCCATGGGGACAATTTGTTGTGAAGTGGTTAACATATCCGCCGGTGGTGCAATTTTTAACGCACCGGTGAATTTCGAGATCGGTGACACCGTTCAATTGGAGTTATCTGGAGTTGGAAAAATTAGGGGACGCGTAGTGCGTAAACGGCAGCATCAAACCGGTGTAGCCTTTGAAACGGATGAACGTGGAGTTGCCTCATTGAGAGATTATCTCGGTGGATTGGCTTGGTCATCTGCATAAACGGTGTAAGCCATGTCTTTAAATCTGCCGTTTAACTCTGCTCCTTTAGAAATTTCAAATCATTTGAGTGTAACCTGTTTGTGTAAAAAGACGGGTGCTCAATTGTAGGTGCGAATTCATTCACACAATGTGAACCCCTTTGTCCATTATAGAGTCTATGACCGTTTCCACAGGACAAAAGTTGCTGGAGTACTTTATGGTTATTTTCTTTAAATACGTGCCGGATTTAAAGTGCGAATAAATTCGCACCTACAGAAAAATCGGATTTCACAAAAACAGGTTACACGCAAATAAAAAGGGCGGAAAAAACTTTTTCCGCCCTTTTTATTTGCGCCAGACAGGGTGGATGTTATGAGGGGGGGTAAGTTTTCGTGTAACATCGTATTTGGTTTTAACGATCTTTTGCAAATGCGGATTTATCCGTAAAACGTAAACCCGTATTTGCTATGCACATCTGTTTACAAAGTGAACCGGCTTGCAGCCGGTCAGGCGAAAGTACAACTTTCGCACTCCAGACTCACGGATTCTTAGTTCATTTCACACAAACAGGTCAATTTCATAACATAGGATCTTTAAAGGCTTGCATAACTTCAAATCCAGGCGATGGAAGCACTGATATGTATTCCGGTCTCCGCCGGAATAACAAATATGTACAAACAAATCGCTCAGATTAGTACCATCCAAACGGGGCAGTTTTCATCATTTTAAACCTTCACCTGCCGGCGCAGGTACCATTTAATCCATCGCAGAAGCCGCTCGGGCGCATGGTCTTTTTTCCATTGACCGGCAACTGCCTTGTTGGCTTCTGCCAGGGTCGGATAGATATGAATGGTACCCAGTATCTTGTTGAGTCCCAGTTTGTGTTTCATTGCCAGGACATACTCGGCGATCAAATCGCCGGCGTGCTCCCCGACGATGGTAACACCGAGGATACGATCTGTTCCCGGTGCAGTAAGTACCTTCACAAAGCCCTTGTCGACACCGTCGGCAATAGCCCGGTCGAGTTCGTCCATCCCGTAACGGGTAACTTCATAATCGATTTTGCGCTCCTTTGCTTCCTGTTCATTGATTCCAACCCGGGCCACCTCGGGGGTGGTAAAGGTGCACCAGGGAATAACCCGGTAGTCGACTTTGAATCTTTTAAACCGGCCGAACAAAGCATTCACTGCAGCAAACCAGGCCTGGTGAGCGGCGGTATGGGTAAATTGATAAGGGCCGGCCACATCACCGCATGCAAGGATATTCGGAAACCGGGTTTCAAGGTAATCGTTTACCACCACTGTACCGTTTTGTCTCAATTCGATGCCAAGATCCTTAAGTCCCAGGTTCTCGGTGTGCCCCTTCCGCCCCAGTGCCAACAGTACCTTGTCGAAATAAACCCGCACCTGTCCGTCACTGTTTTCAATTATCGCTGCGGTACCCTTGGAATCTGTTTCAAAAGCCGTTGCACGGTAGCCAAGCCGCAACTCCACCCCATCGTTTTTCATGGATGACACCAGCAGATCCGAAGCTTCCTTGTCTTCACGAGACAATAACCGGTCTCCCATCTCAACCAGTGTGACTTCGCTGCCAAGCCGCGCAAAGCTTTGTGCCAGCTCACATCCGATAGGACCGCCGCCGAGCACCAGCAAACGGCCAGGCAAATCGGTGATTTTCCAAAGGGTATCCGAAGTCAGGTAGTCCACCTGGTCCAACCCCGGGATTGGCGGCGCCATCGGTTCACCACCCGTGGCGATCACAATGCTGCGTGCGCTCAATTTTTCCGTTGCCTGCTCGCCGGCAATCTCCACTTCCCATGGAGATAACAGCCGTGCATGTCCTTTTTTTACATCCACCCCCAATTCCTTATAACGCTGCTCAGAATCGTGGGGCTCGATTTTTTTAATCACCTGGTGTACCCGTCCCATTACACGGGCAAAGTCCGCACCGGACGCTACGGCATTCAAACCATAATCGCCCGCATGTTGAATATAGCTGTTGACTCTTGCGCTTTTAATTAACGTTTTGGACGGCACACAGCCGGTATTGAGACAATCGCCGCCCATGGGGCCTTTTTCCACCAGAGTCACACTTGCGTTCACCGTTGCACCGATATAAGCGGTTACAAGCCCCGCAGATCCCGCCCCGATTACAATCAGGTTTCGGTCAAATTTGTCCGGTTTTTTCCAATCGCGATATACCCGAATCTTGTGGACATAGTTGACAATCGCTCTGGCAATCCATGGAAAAAGCCCTAAAAGAACAAACGCACCGATCAACCGGAAGGAAAGCAGGTCGGCCGTGGATGTTACTTCCGCCAATTGGGTACCGGCATTGACGTAAACGATTGTTCCGGCCAGCATTCCCACCTGGCTTACCCAATAGAAAGTCCAGGTGCGAATCGGCGTCAACGCCATCACCAGGTTGATCAAAAAGAAGGGAAATGCCGGCACCAGACGAAGGGTGAACAGATAAAAAGCACCGTCTTTTTTCACCCCTTCATTGATCGCCCGAAGCCGGTCAGAAAAACGTTTCTGAACCGTATCCCTTAACAAAAAACGTGCCACGAGAAATGCCAGGGTAGCACCGATACTGGAAGCAAACGAAACCAATACCACACCTATTAAAAGACCAAAGAACGCACCGGCAGCCAATGTCATTACCGCCGCCCCGGGCAGAGACAAAGCAGTTACCAGAACATATATGGCAAAAAACACCGAAAGGGTAAGAAAACGGTTTTGCTCATAGAATGTGTGAAAGCGGTCAAGACTGTCCTGCAAATAAGCAAGGGTCAAAAACCTGTCCAGGTCCAGCAGAAAAAACAGCACAAACAACAACACGATTGCGCCGGCAAGTATTAGTTTCTTTTTGTTCATCACAATATCCTTTCTCCAAAACATCCAAATCTGGTCTGCCGGTAATGTCATGTTCCCCGTGCCACCATTGACAAATGTCTACGATGTGCAAATACAAAAGGTTCATCTATTCACCGGCGACAGGTTCACAGCCATATGTATTCAGGTACAATTCAGTTAGCTGAGAAACTTTTTTCGATTTGAAAGTTTAGTCGGCGATTATCCTAAAACCTTACAAAAACTTCCAAAACAGTAACTATAGCTTTCAAGAAAATGTTTTTGGCAAGGATAGAGGGAGGATATTATACTTTTTCGTATATCTCCGACCGATAACGCAGCCAAAAACATTTTTTTGAAAGCTATAATATAGAATATCAACAGTGGAAACCTGTAGGGGCGGGTTTGGAACCCGCCCTCGTTCCAAATTCTCCGAGTGTTGCATTGTGTGCCACACATATTAAGTTCCCTCAAACGTCATTCAATTCATGTAACCAGAGAATAATTTTTATACCCTGGTTCCCGCGCAAAGCATGGCAACGCGAAAAAAATGCAAAAGCACAGCTTTTGCACTCCTTCAACAAATCACCCCCAAATCCATTACAATCATTTTTTTTGAAAAGGGGTGCATGGACTAACAATCGACGCTGAACCCTGAAATCTGGGTGAATTTGCCCTGCTGCCGCTAAGGGCTTAAACGGTTCAACCGCCAGTCATAAGGTTCATATTCGATTTGAATGTCTCCGGCTTTTTCCTCTAAAAAACGCCGGTCTTTCTCATTGTAAAGATAGGGGGCGATAAAACGGAGCCGTTCTGCCGGCGTTTTTCCAAAATCCTGGCCATACCATTTTAACACCCTTGAAAGTTTGGCTTTTCGGTTCTTTGGGTCAAGTTGTATTCCTCCGGAATTTAAAAAAGTTTTTCCGGATATGGCAAGGTCCTCATCCAGATTTTCGCCGGTATAAATATCAATAGGAGGACATGACTGCGACGCACATACCAGGGCAAAATGGATTCGGGGATCTGTCTTTTCAATGATATAACGCAGCCTCGGATCATTGTTTCCGAAAGGCTTGAACATGGAGTGAGGGAGCCGGTGATTTCCCCGAAGTATTCCGTGCTCAATGTCATCAGCAGTAAAAACCATCCCGTTGATTCGGTAAGAAATCCTTCGAAAAAACCGGGGTATCTCCTTAACCGAATCGTAAATACCCAACTCGATAACTCCGTGAATCACCAGCACATTGAAAAGGTTTATCCAGAAAGCCAGCTTTTCGTTTCGAGTTTTAAGGGATGTCAAGTCAAACTGATTCAGATACAGGCTGCATTTTAAGTACTCATGATATATTCTCGATCCGGCCATTTCCTCATAGGCAATCCTTCCTTCAGCCACACGAAAATATGCACCCCTCAGGGTATTCATCAAATGTTTCAAATCTTTGACAATATCTGTTGAATCCGGTTTTCCGGACGGGTTTCCGTCGTTGAGCGGATACTTTCGCGTAATCAGTACTTTGTGCTCAATCTTTTGAAAAAACGTTGTTTCAGGAATGGTTTTTCCAGCTTCTGCCCTGGTTTTATGAAGAAAAATCACGCTGTTGACAAAACCGATATGCGTGAAAGCCTGTGGAAAATTTCCCAGCGCTTCCTTCCAAAAACCATCGTATTCTTCGGAAAAAAGCCCCAGGTGATTGGCGGTATTTTCCAATCGGGTCAAAAGATTTTGTGCTTCTTCAAATCTTTTTTGACCGATAAAATTATCCACCAGCCAGAAAGTGCAGACAAGAAAGACCCCTTCAGCGCCCGGAAGTCCATCTTCGGCTTTGTACCGGAAAACCAGCCCTTCCTCATTGGTAAGTTCCCTGCAGATGGCTTCGACAGTTGAAATCATCCGGGGATCATCATATTCAAGAAAACCATAAAAAGGGATCAACAAATTGCTGGCGTCCAATGCATCCGATTCATAGTGTTGAACAAAAGACTTTTTTGTCTCATTCCATCCTTTCTCCAAAACTTCCTCCCGGATTTGCGTTCTGATACTTGTCCATTGATCCAAATCTGCCGGAAATCCATAACGGCGTGCAATGGTGATTCCCCGATCCAAAGCTGTCCAGCACATAATCTTGGAATAGACAAAATGGTAAGGGCCACCCCGCACTTCCCAAATGCCAGAATCCTTATTTTTCCATTCTTTAACCACAGTATTGCAGATATCCCGCAAAAACGGCCATAAATCGAAGTCTATTTTTCCTACATAGTTGGACAGTTTTAAAGCAGCATCCATGATTTCGCCATAAATATCCAGCTGCTTTTGGTCATGGGCTCCATTTCCAATGCGCACCGGCGAAGATCCCTTGTACCCTTCAAGGTGAGAAAGCTCTTCTTCTGCAGTTTTCGAATCCTCACGAAGCCCATAGAGAATTCTGAGTTCGGGCCCGCTTTGACGAATAACAGATTCCATCCAGCGTAAGTAGGCTTCCATTTCCTTAAGATGCCCGACATTATAGAGAGCATCTATGGTAAGGGCTGAATCCCGTATCCATGAGAAACGGTAATCCCAGTTTCGCACACCGCCGATCGTTTCAGGCAAGGACGTAGTTGCAGCAGCGGCAATGGCACCGGTGGGCTTGAATTCAAGCAGTTTTAAAACAAGTGCCGACCGGTCAACCAGGGGCCGGTAATTGCCCAGATCCAGCTCTATTCCCGTCTCATTTTTATCAAGCCATCCGCACCAATACTTCCTGGTTTCTTCAAGGGCATCTTCCCCCTCTTTTTCATGGAGTTTCCGCTCATCATCGTTGCCATGACAGAGCCGAAACCATAACCGGTCTCCTTCTTTCAAATGCCATGAAGCTGTCGCCCCCTCATCCTGAATTACCCAATTTCCATGTGTACAGTTTAAAACGAGCGTGTCATTCAGGCCCCGGGCCACCAACGCACCATTTTTTAATTCCAATGATGTCGCCTGCCTGGAATAATCAAACCTGGGACCGAACAGTCCTTCAACAATCAGTTCACCCTGGGTTATTTCCACATGTCGATAGATTTCTGAAACTTCATGCTCATGGCCTTGCTCCCTCTCCATAGATACGGCCATGAAATCGACAAGTTTCATGATGCCGTCGCGGGTGCGGAACATGGTATTCAAAATATTGGTTCCCGACTCATACCTGACCACGGAATCCCAAGCTCCGGCAGGTT
>SKZT01000183.1 GCA_007127235.1 Desulfobacteraceae bacterium | reverse complement strand
TGGCCCCCAGGCGAAACATAGCGTGTAATGAGTCCGGAATTGGGTTCGAAACCTTTTTGAGGATTTTCGCAATTGATGCGTACTTGCATGGCATGAAGAAAAGGAATGGTTTTTTCCTCGGTAAAACCCAGGCGGGCACCAAAAGCCACGGCGATCTGTTCTTCCACCAGATCAATACCGTAACGGCATTCGGTAATGCCATGCTCCACCTGAAGCCTTGTATTGACCTCGATGAGATAAGGGTTCGCGTCGGAATCGACCAAAAATTCGACTGTGGCCAGGGAATAATAGCCGACAGCCTCAACCAACCGGCGTGCGTAATTTTTGAGTTTTTCTCTCAAAAGTTCGGTCATTTTCAGCCAGGGCGATGGGGTAATCTCTACAAGTTTCTGATGGTTACGCTGCACTGTACAGTCACGTTCGTCAAAGGCGAATACATTGCCGTACATGTCTGCAATTACCTGGATTTCGATATGACGGACCGACGGAAGATATTTTTCCACATAAACACGGGGGTTGCCGAAGGAAGCCTCAGCCATGACCGAGGCCTTTTTGAAATCCGATTCCAGCTGCTCCTCGGAGTAAACTTCATAAATGCCTCGTCCTCCTCCTCCGCCCTCGGCTTTGAGCATGACGGGAAATCCGATTTCCCGTGCAATTTTTTTGGCTTCAGAAACACAGACCGCGGCATCTGAACCTGGAATTACCGGTATGCCAAGCTCTGCAGCCAGACGGCGCACCGCCACCTTGTTTCCCAGGGTTCTCATGGCCTCTGCCGGCGGCCCTATGAACGTAATGCCGGCCGCCTCACATTTTAAAGGAAAGGTATCATCTTCCGCCCCAAATCCCCATCCCGGATGAATTCCTATCACCCCGCGACGTTTGGCCAGTCTGATGATTCTGTCCAGATCCAGGTATGCCTTGGGGTCGTCACCCAGCAAAAGAAGTTCACGTGCACCCAGGGTCGACGGCGATGTTTTGTCGACATCCGTTGCTGTCATTACAGCTACTGCTTCGAGCCTTTCGGAGATTGAGCGGCTGATTCGGCGAGCCGGAATTCCTCGATTGGCGATCAGAATCGGTTTACCCTTGATTTCAAATTGAACCTCTTCAAATGTCTTTTCCCGCAATAAATCGTTCATGTTATGTTCCTTCAAAAATCTGGTATTGTTGTTCCCGAACAAATTATTTTTTCTTTTCCCGACCGGCATAAACGAAGGCCTCCGTTTTCCGCCAACCCGACAATCCTGGCGGAAAACTCCTTTTCCTGGGTTGTTTGTACCAAGACTTTCTTTCCATGCCAGACCAGATGCCGTTCAAGCATTTTGACAAAATCGGATGCCGAAAGGCAGGATATCATTTCCCGGATTCGTTTACGGCTGCAATCAACCCATTCCATCCAAAAACTCAGCGGCGTGAGTTTGTCAAACCCTTCGGCTTCGGCACAGCCAGCGGACAGAGTAAAATCCTTGCGAAGATGGCAGTCCGTTGGCGCATGGACCAAATTGAGTCCGACTCCGATGATCTGATCAATTCCGCAATCTTCTACCAGTACTCCGCAAACCTTACGATTATCAATTATTATGTCATTCGGCCATTTGATTTGCGCTGAAAGGCCTTTTGACTTTAAACAAGCAACAAGTGATTCGGCAGCTAAAAGTGGTGTCAATCCTGCCCACGATGCCCCAGAGGAACAGGGTAAAGCAGCCCCGGACCAGTACCAGCTGCCGTAAATATTGCCCAGGTGTGAAATCCATTGCCGAAATCGGCGGCCACGTCCTCTGCTTTGCTCGACGGCAAGAACTGAACCCCAGGAAGGCAAAAGGTTCTCTGAAAGCAATTTCCTGATGACATCCATCGATGATGTGGTCCGGCCAACAATAAATACTGTTGACATCCCGGAATAGCCATCGGCCCGCCACATAGTCGAAAGATCTCCGGAAGAGAACCTGCAAATGTGTCGCCGCCAGGGACCGAACTTTTGAACCTCTTTTTCCCACACACAATGAGCTGCTGCAAGGACATGGGAATCAAGGGGCGATGTCAAACCCTGAAGGTCAGATCCAATTAAGTAGATTCCGGCCTTATTTTTCAATTCTTCGGCTGTGTTTACTGCCAAGCCGGAAACCTCTCTCAACCAAGACATATCCTGTTTTCACCAATATTTTTTTTGCTGGTTCGCAAAAAAAAAGCCGCAGTGCGTTTAACTAAAAAACAAACCACGGATTTTTGTTTCTTTTTTAACCTTTCACCGTACCGGGAAAAGGATGAATGGACTTTAAAACATTATAACTTCAAACCGTGATTCCAACAGATTCCACCTCTTCGCATTATCCATCCAATTCAGCGCCGGTTTTTTTATTAGAATTCTTTAGATTTGTCAAATAAAATTAACAGGATAAGTAGCGCTCTGGGTTTTGGCTTTAAAAAAAAAGTAAATCTTGCAATATGAAGCAGTCCGTATTAGTTTTTGAGGTTGCTCATGTGATGATAAAAGTGTTAATGTTTGAAAAACAAATCGAGATTTATTTCCAAATAATTACAGTTAAAATGAGGGAGCTTTTCAATGTCAATGAATTTTAAAAAAACCATCGGGTATATTTCAATTTCATTATTGTGTTGTTTTTTTCTGGTTTTATATTCTTTTGCAAAGGACGAAACCGAGAGCGTTAAAGACAAAGTCGTGGCATCAGTAAACGGAAAAGAGATCACACAGGATGATTTAGACCGCGAAATTGTCAATATCAGTCACGCATACTCCAGCCAAATGCAAGGCCAATCTCTTCCTGATGATTTAGAAAGCAAAGCGTTGGACACATTGATCACCCGGCATTTGCTTTATAAAGCCAGTCAGGATGCTCAAATAGAAGTCGATGAAAAAAAGGTAGACGAAAACATAGAGCAGACCATTGCGCGGTTTCCTGACAAAGAAACCTTTGAATCTGTTTTGAAGCAGGAAAATGTAACACTGGATGAATTAAAATTACAGATTCGTCATGGACTGGCCATCCAGACTTATGTTGAAGATATGTTCGTATCCAAGGCCACTATCTCAGATGAGGAGATAAAAACATACTATGATTCGAACCCCGACCTTTTCAAGCATCCTGAAATGGTTGAGGCAAGCCATATTTTAATCAGCTTCGATGCCGGAGTGAATGACGATCAAAAAGCCGAGGCACGCAAAAAAGTTGAAGATGTGGCAAAAAGAATTGAAAATGGAGAAGATTTCGCGGAGCTTGCCGAAATGCATTCCGATTGTCCAAGCAGCAGCAACGGTGGTGATCTTGGTTTTTTCTCGAAAGGACAGATGGTCAAACCATTTGAAGATGCCGCCTTTTCTTTGGAGCCGGGCGAAGTTAGCTCCGTAGTCGAGACACCCTTTGGTTTTCATATCATCAAAGTCACCGAAAAACAGGCCGAAGGCGCTTTTCCCCAAGAGCAGGTAAAACCCCAAATTCAGCAAATGCTGACCAGGGAAAAAGTTCAGAAACTTCTGGAAGAAGAGATTGAAAATCTCAAGGCGAAAGCAGAAATCAAAAAGTATAAAAAATTCGATTAATTTTGTTTTTTTGTCATTGACTCAGGATTTTTTCCTGAGTCAATGACTATAGAATCCCCTATCCTTTTTCCGGATTCTTAGGAGAAAGTGCCTCTTTGATGTCAAAACCCGATCCATTGTCTTTTATTTTAAATATCAGTTTATTTTTTTCCTTCTTAATCCATAGCCACACGCTATCCGCAGCGCTATGTTTGATCATCTGCGCAATGGTATCATGAAGTTCTCTGGCTATCCGTTTTCGTTCATTTTCATGGGCATTTAATAACCGGCTTGATAAAAAACGAAGGATTTGCTCAGATTTTTTAAGCTTGGATTCCACATTTTTTCGTTCTGAAATTTCAATGGAATTTCCCAGTATTGCAGGTTTTCCATTGTAATCTACAAGGGTATTTTTTCGCATAGTCCAAATGATTTGCCCGTCTTTTCTGAGACCTCGAACCTCATACTCCGAAAGCATATCCTTTTTCCCCATTAGACGCTGAGTTCTCAAGTTTGCAACAGACTGTTTATCCGCAGAGGGAACCAGATCGAGAGAATCCTTTCCGATCAATTCCTCCCGAGTATAACCGTACATTTTTGCAAAGCGATGATTGCAAAAGACTATTCTATCATCCTGAACAATAAAAATTCCTGTTAGCGAATTTTCCACAAGAAGACTGTAGAATTCCCGGCGGTTTTGATCTGCCTGCAATGCCTTTATGGTATCTTGTTGATTTTGAATTTCTTTTTTTAAACGGCGGTTTTCTTCCAGCCTTTCAGTTTGGATGCGTTGATTTTTACAGTCTTTTGCAGGGGCATGTTTTTTCGAAAAATTCATTTAGATCCAGGGCCTTTCCGAATTTTAATTATCGCAAGTGCATAGCATAAAACCCTAAAAACACACAATATATTTTAGGATTAAAAATATTTTTTCCCTGCTTAATCGGCTTGACAGAAAAATTAAATGATTTATTTTTTTCTTAAACAATTGACATTAACATTTTGATTTAACAATATTTAGAGCCTTTTTGTGTGGTCAAGGAGGTAAACTATGGCAATTATCAGATTGAGACAACCGGCTTATCCAGGAGTTAATTTTTCTAGAGGCCATTTTGGAAAAGAATCAAACATTTTCGAAAACGAAATGAACCGTCTTTTCAAGCAATTTTACGGAAGAGACCTTATGCCGGCATCTGCGGGCGCATTTCCACCAATCAATATATACCAGGACGAAAAAAATATTTATATTACAGCAGAACTTCCCGGAATTGAATCATCAGATATGGACCTGAAGGTCGATGCAGACGGCATCGAGATACGTGGTGAACGAAAAATTGAAAGCGAGGGAGATAAAGTATCTTATCACAGGCGGGAGAGAGAGGGGGGGACTTTTTCCAGAAAGTTGTCTTTTAAAACAAAAATTGACACAAATAACGTCTCCGCACAGCTTAAAGATGGTATTTTAAACATAACCATGCCGAAAGCACAGGAGACTCAACCCAAAAAAATCTCAGTCAAGACAGGATAAGGTTTTAATGATCTGACGCGAATTTGCCGGTCAGATATTTACTGTAAGGAGGGCAAAATGGACAGTAAAGATATCCAGATTCAAGAAAAAAAAGAGGTTGAATCCCCGGGCGAACTTACCCAGGAAGGTCCATTTTTCGTACCAAGTGTAGACATTATTGAAAATAGCGACAAAATTGTTTTGGTGGCGGATATGCCCGGTGTTTCAAAGGATAATGTCGATATTCATGTGGAAGAAGGTATTTTAAGACTGCAAGGCAATGTATCAGGAAATGCACCTGGGGAATACGTACTTTCTGAGTATTCTATTGGAAATTATTACAGAACGTTCGCCTTGTCTGCTGATATTGATCAATCGGGCATAAAAGCGAATATGAAAAACGGAGTCCTCAGGATAGTGCTTCCAAAATCTGACAAATCAAAACCAAGAAAAATCACTGTAAAGTCAAATTAAAAAGAAGGAGGTAATAAAATGTTTCCAGGAAGATTCATTGATTTTTCGGATTGGAATTTCAGGAATCCATTTTCTGAATTTGAGCGTATGCGTCAGGAAATGAACCGCCTTTCTGAAGGGTTTAGAAGAAGCGCACCTTTTTCTACTCCTGCGGGAGTTTTTCCTTTAACCAATTTAAGCGAAGACACTGACAACTACTATGTAAGAGCGGAACTTCCGGGCCTGAAAGCGGAAGATATCGACATTTCTGCAACTGACAATAACATATCCATTTCCGGTGAACGGGTTATCCCCGGAGAAAATAACAACGTAAGGTATCATCGGCGTGAAAGAGAATCCGGAAAATTCAGCAGAGTAATCAGCCTTCCGGGCACCATCGATTCGGATAAAGTTGAAGCAAAATTTACGGACGGTATTCTAACCATAGTTCTTCCTAAATCCGAGGCCATGAAACCAAAACAAATTGAAGTGAAATAAAGAATATTTTGAAAATTTCGAAGGGAGGGATAACCATGGCAGAAACTGGAAACAAAGAGCTTCAAGCAAAGGGAAAAAAAGAAGTTGCCGACCCAGCTGAACAAACCAAACCGGGTTTGCTTTTTACACCGGCAGTTGACATTTTCGAAAATGAAAAAGAACTGACAGTCATTGCTGACATGCCGGGAGTTAAACCCAAAGATCTTGAAATAGATTTGCGAAAAGATACACTGAGCATTATCGGTGATGTCGAAGCTCCGGAAAGCCCCGGGGAGACCGATATTGTTAGAGAGTTCAGGACCGGCCGATATCTGAGACAATTTACCCTTTCGGAGATTGTGGATCAGGAAAAGATTGAAGCTTCACTCAAAGATGGTGTTTTAAGACTCAAGCTGCCCAAGGTGCAAAAGGCGGTACCTAAAAAGATCACCGTGCAGGCAGGGTAATTTTGAAGCATTTCAGACGGATGAACTCCATTGAAAAACAAATAAAAATTGTATAGTATACGAGCAGTAGGTGCCGGGGTTAAAAGGCCGTTTCGGATATCAGCCGAACCGGCCTTTTACCGTTGTGATATTTAGGATATAGAATGTGTGGTACCTGAGATGATCACTAATTATTAAAAATTTTGCAGGAAATAAAAAAGGGCTTGGTAAAAATGGCTTTAAAAGACTATTATTTCATTCTGGGAATTTCCCCCGACACAAGCAGGGAGGGTCTTCGAGCCGCTTTTCGACAATTGGCAAAAAAGTTTCATCCGGATAAAGCCGGATGCGATCAAACAGCAGCTTTTCAGGATATAACAGAAGCTTATGAAGTGCTTTCAGATCCTGAAAAGCGAAAATGTTACAACAATAAACTGTTAAAAGAAGAAAAGAAGAAGAAAGACCGTGTCCCTGTTTACAAAGCCTCCAGGAAGCAAAAAAACCGTGATACTTTTTTTGCATCGCATTCATCAGACAGCAGCTTTAATAGACACTGGGAGAGTATGCCGCGTGAGTTTGAAAAGGGTAAAGCCGATTCTCATGTGGTGGAAATGGATGCATATATGACTTCTCTGGAGGCTTGCTCAGGGACATCCGCCCGATTTAATATCGGTGTAAATGCCACCTGCTGGCTATGCGGGGGCACCGGCTCTGATTTTATTTTCATGTGTTCCCGCTGCAATGGATCAGGCACAACAATCGTAGAAAAATCCGTTGAAATTGATTTGCCGCCAAACTTGACCCATGGCAGTCAAATCAAAACATCTATTGCATTGTCCCGCGAAAAATATTTGCATCTTTTGATCCATGTGCATATAATTTGACTCGAACATCTTGCTTGCAACAAGACACAGATATCTTTTATGCAACAATAAGATTATTCTTCTAATTATCCTAAAAGAAAGGAATAAAATAACATGGCGTATTTTGGAAGCAACCGAAAAAAATTAATTCCTAGGTTATATGTATTCATGGCTGCCCTTTTATTTGCGATGGTTACCATGGGTCTTTCAACTGTCGAGGCAAAAACCGTCGCTGCGCCTATGGTGCCTCAGAGTTTTACTGAACTTGCTGAAGAGGTCAGCCCGTCAGTTGTCAATATTCGTACTGTCAGAACCATTAAGGGGGGAGGGCCTGTGTTCAGGCATTTCCAGCGTAATCCTTTCGGGGACAATGATCCGTTCAGGGATTTTTTCGAACGTTTTTTTGGTGAAGAACACCAGCCGGAATTCAGACAAAGGAGTCTGGGGTCCGGTTTTATTATCGATGAAGCAGGCTATATCGTTACCAATTATCACGTGATCGACGGCGCCGATGAAATTGTCGTGAAACTAAAAAATGGAAGGGAATTTGATGCCACGATCATGGGGAAAGATTCCAATACTGATTTGGCTTTGCTAAAAGTTGAATCCCCTGAGAATTTTCAAGCTGCAAGACTTGGAAATTCCGATGCGCTGCAAGTTGGGCAGTGGGTACTGGCAATTGGCAGTCCTTTTGGACTGGAACAGACCATTACAGCCGGAATTGTCAGTGCAAAAGGCCGGGTTATCGGCTCAGGTCCCTACGATGATTTCATTCAAACGGATGCCTCCATTAACCCCGGAAACAGTGGAGGCCCTCTCACCAACATGGAAGGGGAAGTTATCGGCATCAATACGGCGATTGTCGCCACTGGACAGGGAATTGGGTTTGCTATCCCCATCAATCTCGCCAAGGGCATTATCGATCAGCTTAAGACCAAAGGAGAAGTAACCCGGGGCTGGATTGGCGTCGCTATTCAGGATCTTTCCAGAGAAATGGTGGAATATTACGATCTTAAAGACAACAAAGGGGTTTTGGTGGCCGATGTTTTTGAGAATAATCCTGCTGAAAGAGCCGGTATCAAGCCTCAGGATATCATTATTTCCATAAATGGAACTAAAATTGAAAGCAGCCGTGAACTCACCTCCTTCATAGCCGGTTTGCCGGTTGGAGAAAAGGCAAAAGTTACTGTACTCAGGGACAACAAAGAAAAAACTTTCACTGTTCAAATTGCCAAGCGCGAAGAAGAAAAACTGGCATCAAAACGGATGTTCAATGATGAAGATGCCGGAGAGTTGGGCATCAGTGTATCGAATATCACTCCCGAACTTGAAGATCGATTCAATCTTTCAGATAGGGAAGGTATCGTGATTACAAAGGTTGAAAGAGGAAGTAAAGCGGCCATGGCCGGTCTGAGGGCGGGGGATGTCATTAAGGAAATAAATCGTCATCGGGTTGAAACCGTGGATGATTATAGAAAGATTTTCGGCAGCATCAAAGAAGGACAACCCATGAACTTGTTTATTAACCGTGTCAATACCGGATTTATTGTAGTACGGTTAATTAAATAGACTGATGTTAAAAAAGGGCGATGAAAAAAAATCGCCCTTTTTTTGCAGAAAAAGTGTGAAAGTTGTACTTTCTCAGTAATGCTGGAGTGCGAAAGTTGTACTTTCGCATAACCGGCTGCAAGCCGGTTCACATGAAAAACAGATGTGTAAACCAGAAACGGGTTTACGTTTTGCGGATAAATCCCGATGATCTGCAAGTAATGTAGATAACTTGTAGGTGCGAATTGATTCGCACAGCTGAGTATCGCAAACCGAAAGGGGGTTACTTTTAATACATGTCCTCATCATAATCCTCAATTCCGGCATCATTTTTTTTCTTTTCAGGTTTCTCAGTAACCATGGCTTCAGTGGTCAACATCAGGCCTGAAACCGATGCCGCATTTTGAAGAGCAGAGCGCACGACTTTGGTTGGATCAATAACTCCGGAGTTCGCAAGATTTTCAAATTTATCCTCAGATACATTGAAACCATAATCATCGGACCCCTCCAAAATTTTATTCAAAATCGGAGAACTTTCATAACCGGCATTTTCAACAATTTGACGAAGCGGTGCTTCTAAAGCCCTCTTTATGACATATACCCCGTGTTTTTCATCCCCGCCCAATACCAAATTTTCCAGGATAGCGGCACTTCTGAGAAGTGCAACCCCGCCGCCAGGCACAACGCCCTCCTCAACGGCTGCCCGCGTCGCATTAAGGGCGTCTTCAACTCTGGCTTTTCTTTCCTTCATTTCGACTTCGGAAGCAGCTCCGACACTGATTAGAGCCACGCCGCCTGTCAGCTTGGCAAGACGTTCCTGAAGTTTTTCTCTGTCATAATCCGAAGTGGTATCTTCAATCTGGCTGCGAATCTGCCGAATCCGGTCTTCAATTTTTTTGGGGTCTCCTGCTCCGTCAATGATCGTGGTATTGTCCTTGTCAATTTTAACTATTTTAGAAGTTCCAAGATCATTTATCTCCACCTTTTCCAGTGTGGTTCCCACTTCCTCGGCAACCACCGTTCCGCCGGTCAGCACGGCGATGTCCTGAAGCATGGCTTTACGGCGATCCCCAAATCCCGGTGCTTTAACGGCCGCCACTTTTATGGTGCCTCTAAGTTTGTTGACAATCAGGATTGCTAAAGCTTCACCTTCCACGTCCTCGGCAATAATCAACAAAGGCTTTCCTGCGCGGGCCACCGACTCGAGAAGGGGAAGCATATCTTTCAAGCTGGATATTTTTTTCTCATGGATTAAAATCAACGGCTCTTCCAGTTCCACTTCCATCTTCTCGGCATTGGTAACAAAATAAGGGGAAAGATAACCGCGATCAAACTGCATACCCTCTACAAAATCCAAAGAGGTTTCCATCCCTTTGGCTTCTTCCACCGAAATAACACCTTCTTTGCCAACTTTTTCCATGGCTTCTGAAATTAATTTGCCAATGGTTTCATCATGGTTGGATGCGATAGTTCCCACCTGAAAAATCTCTGATTGTTTATTGATGGGCCTGGAAATTCTGTTCAGTTCATTTATCACCTTCTCAACCGCCTGATCGATTCCACGCTTTAAAGCCATGGGATTTACACCGGCCGCAACAAGTTTTTGGCCTTCCACATAGATCGCCTGCGCAAGCAACGTCGCAGTAGTAGTACCATCACCAGCCACATCATTGGTCTTCTTAGCCACTTCCTTGACCATCTGTGCGCCCATGTTTACAAATTTATTTTTTATTTCAATTTCTTTGGCCACGGTTACACCATCTTTGGTGACTGCGGGAGCTCCAAAAGACTTCTCAAATACAACATTTCTTCCTTTGGGGCCAAGGGTAACCTTCACCACATCTGCCAGAGTATTTACTCCCTCCAGCATATATTCTCTGGCTTTGGCGCCATATGCTATCATTTTTGAAGCCATTGTTTATCCTCCTGAATAAATATTATTCATTAAAAACCCATTTCCTCTGAGATTACCTACGGGCAAGCATCCAGGTTCAACCAGTGCCCCATTTTCAACTTTTTACATTCCAGATAGCAGCGGTTGTATTCATTAGCTTCGATCTCAATTGGAACCTGTTCTACAATACTCAGCCCGTATCCCTGAAGTCCGATTATTTTTTTCGGATTGTTGGTCAACAATCTAATCTTTCTGACCCCCAGTTCCACCAACACTTGAGCACCTATGCCGTAATTTCTGAGGTCAGCCTTAAAACCAAGCTTCTGGTTAGCTTCGACAGTATCCCATCCCTTATCTTGCAGACAATATGCTTTGAGCTTGTTGACCAGCCCGATCCCGCGGCCTTCCTGACGAACATAGAGTAAAACGCCGCAACCCGCACCATCCATCATCATCATTGCCTTTGCAAGCTGATCACCACAATCACACCTAAGTGAGTTAATAACGTCCCCTGTAAAACACTCTGAATGGACCCGAACCAAAACCGGCTGTTCAGGATCGATTTCTCCTTTTACCAAAGCGATGTGCTGAAAATCTTCCACATCATTATCGTATATGATGATTTTAAATTCTCCTGCATGAGCCGTTGGAATAACGGATTCCACAGCCCTGTGAACAAAAGATTCAGTCTTCATACGGTACTCAATCAAATCCTGAATCGTGCAGATATTAATACCGTGCTCTTCGCTGAATTTTTCCAAAGAAGGCATCCGCGCCATGGTTCCATCATTATCCATAATCTCACAGATAACCCCGGAAGGATTCAAGCCGGCAAGCCTTGCCAAATCCACGGAACCCTCTGTCTGGCCCGCCCTGACAATTACTCCACCGGTTTTGGCTTTGAGAGGAAAAATATGGCCGGGCCGGACCAGGTCCCCTGGCTTGGCGTTATCCGCTGTTGCCGTCAAAATCGTTCTGGCACGATCCTGCACAGATGCTCCCGATGTCACTCCGCAGCGTGCATCTATGGAAACCGTAAACCCGGTTTGATAGGGTGATGTATTGTCAATGACCATTAATGGTAAGTCCAAAGATTCAACTTTTTCTTTCGTCATGGTAAGGCAGATGAGACCACGGCCGTATTTCGCCATAAAATTAATGATCTCCGGGGTCACCTTTTCGGCCGCAATGGTCAAATCTCCTTCATTTTCTCTATCTTCATCATCAACAAGAATGACCATCCGTCCTTCTGCAATATCTTTGATGGCTTCTTCTATCGAAACAATTGGCATTAAAATCTCCTGTTTTTATATAGGAAGGGGCTACTTTGAAGTATTTTTTACACCATGTCCCCTTTTTCAAAGGGAATTATGGACTTTTCGCTCAGGCACCTCTTTTGCGAAAGCACAGCTTTCGCACTCCTATTAACGCTTTAAAATCCGTCCCGAACCTGGGTGTTGAACATTGAAGACTGAACACGGGACCCAAGTTACTTGGAAGACGGGTGTAACATTCAATCTTAATCATTTGGTTATCAACTTTCAAGCTTCTTTATCCACGATTGCCAATTATTATCGTTTTATTTGACATAAACCATTAAGCCTGATAACTATCTATAATAGTTTTACCTCTTCCGCAGTACTTTAAACTTGATTCAGCTTTTTTATTATATTTTTTCAGATTCTCATTATATAATCTATTATATGTTTACTGTGGGTAAAATTTAGGAGAGTACATGTTAGAAGATTATCCAAAAGAGGTTGTATTACAAGATGGCCTGAAATTCACATTGAGGCCCATGACCAAGTACGATGATGATGCTCTTTATCGTTTTTTCGTATCTTTGGCTGAATATGACCGGAAGCACCTGAGAAACGACACCCAAAATCGGGTTCTTATTGAAAGATGGTGCCGGGAACTCAATTATGATAAGGTCTTGCCGATCTTGGCTGAAAAAGACAAAAAAATTATCGGGAACGCTACCCTTCACCGGCAAACCCATGGCTGGTCAAAACACATCGGAGAAATTCGAATGACCATTTCACCGCAATATCAGCAAAAGGGATTGGGTTCCCTTTTGGTGGATGAAATTGTTACTTTAGCGCAAAAAGCGCAACTTGAAAAAATTATGGCATGGGTGGTAACATCCCGGGATTATGTCATCAAGCTTTTTGAGCAAAACGATTTTGTAGCGGTGGCGACACTTAAAAACTATGTAAAAAGCATACAGGATAGCAGCTATCAGGATGTTGTTATCCTAGTCAGAGATTTAAAGCCTTTTAAGGGTTAGTTGTTTTTTGAGGAGATAATACATGAAAGAAGTGGTGATTGCAGAAGCTGTGCGCACCCCTATAGGTGTTTTTGGAGGAACCCTGAGGGACGTAACTGCTGTTGAACTCGGCGGACTGGTTATAAGAGAAGTTCTGAGACGAGCCAAAATAGGCCCGGACAAAGTTGAAGAAGTCATCATGGGAAATGTGCTTCAGGCGGGATTGGGCCAAAATCCTGCGAGACAAGCAGCCATTCGTGCCGGAATCAGCCAGCACATCCCATCTGTTACGATCAATAAAGTTTGTGGTTCAGGAATGAAAGCGGTCATATTAGCGGCCCAGGCCATAAAGGCGGGTGATGCGGATATCATTGTCGCCGGTGGTATGGAAAACATGAGCGAGGCGCCATTTGTGCTTCCCCACTCCCGTTGGGGACATCGAATGGGGCATGATCAAATTGTTGATGTCGTCATTCAGGACGGGCTCTGGTGTTCTTTCAGCCATACACATATGGGGATTACGGCTGAAAATATTGCAGAAAAGTTCGGTTTCAGCCGTGAGGACCAGGATGCATTTGCTGCAAAAAGTCAACAAAAGGCTGAGGCCGCTATAAAATCGGGTCGTTTCAAGGATGAAATTGTGCCGGTTACCGTTCCCCAGCGCAGAGGAGACCCGATCATATTTGATACGGACGAATTTCCCCGATTTGGAACAACGGTCGAAACACTCAGAAAACTGAAACCGGCGTTCAGGGATGACGGGACAATCACTGCGGGAAATAGCAGTGGTGTTAATGACGGTGGGGCAGCCTTGTTGATTATGAGTGCCGAAAAGGCTTACAAGATGGGGATACAGCCCCTTGCAAGAATTGTCGCTTATGCCTATCAGGGTTGTGAACCTGAACTAATGGGAACAGGGCCGATATACGCTGTTAGAAGCGCCATTGTAAAAGTGCGGGATCAACTGAAAAAGGATATTGATTTGGTTGAACTCAATGAAGCTTTTGCTGCTCAAGCTATGGCCTGCCTTCAGGACTTAAACCTTGATACTTCGATTGTCAATGTCAATGGGGGTGCCATTGCCCTTGGTCATCCCATCGGCTGCAGCGGCGCCAGAATTCTTACAACTCTGGTTCACGAGATGGCCAAAAGACAGGCCTCGGTCGGACTTGCTGCTCTTTGTATCGGTGGCGGCCAGGGAATCGCAACCATCATTGAAAGGGATTCGTAATAATGGTTTTATTATAAACGGAGTAGAAAATGGATCCATATGCATATCCCAAACATATACACTTGAATGATGGAACCGAGCTGATTATTCGTCCATTGAAAAAAGCTGATGAAAAAGCACTTCACGACTATTTTCTGAAGCTACCCGCCGAAGAAGTTGCCCGGTTGAAAGACGATGTTACTGATCCCGAATTGATCAGTAAGTGGATTTACGACCTTGATTATGATGCCGTTTTTCCCCTCATTGCAACCGACAAGGATCGTATTGTGGCCAGTGGCACTCTCAAATTCAATCCTGTCGGCTGGCGAAAACATCAGGGAGAGATTCGGGCAACGGTAGACCCTGAATATCGTAAAAAAGGTCTTTCCACGCTATTGATTGAAAATTTTATTGAAATTGCTAAAACGATGGGCCTTGAACAGCTGACTGCGGAGGTTGCTCCGAGTCTTGATGAAGCTTATTTCTTGTTCGAAAAGATGGGTTTCAAGGAAGCTGCCGTGTTGAAAAATTTTATCAAAGACCAGACAGGCAAGCATGAAGACTTGGTGGTTATGATTTTGGATCTAAATCAAATATAGAAAGCAGGAGCCTTAAAGATGGATTATATCAAAATAAGATTTGGAGACGAGTTTGATCATTTGGGTTCCAGATTCGAAGAAACTATTGAGGATATGTTTCGTTCCATGGGCCCCAGGTTCAGACTTAAGGAGCGCACCTGGAAACCATCGATGGATGTCTTTGAAACTGAGGAAAAAATTATTATTATTGCAGAAGTTGCCGGTGTTGATTTGGATTGCCTCGAGATTGAAATTAACAGCAAAGCTGTCAAAATCAGTGGAAACCGTAAAGAAGATTCTAAAATGGAAAGCTGTAAATATCGACTTGCCGAGATTCAGTATGGGACTTTCGAACGTATCCTCATGCTTCCGACTTTAATTGATACGGATAACGTAGATGCATCCTGCCGAAACGGATTTTTAAAAATCAGCCTGATAAAAAAACCCATGGAAAAAGCAATCAAAATACCCATTGCTGAAGATTGATGTTTTTTTGATTTATTCTTCGGGCTGTTCATTCTTACTATCCAGCTCACTTGTTACCACCCATTCCATTAATGGAGGTTTGCATGACAGATAATGAAAACACAAGCACGGGAACTCAAAATGAAAAATCGCCTGAAGTACTTCCTATTTTACCCTTGTTTGAGGCAGCACTTTTTCCCAAGATGGTTTTACCTCTGGTTGTGCAGGGAGAATCTATTCAACTTATCGATGAAGCCATGAGCAAAAACCGAATTATCGGTCTTCTTGTTTCCAAAGAAAAAGAAATGAAATCGAGTTATTCTGCAGAAGATTTATATGATATCGGCACCAGCGCTTTGATTTTAAAGATGGCGAAAACGGAAGATAATAAAGCCCAATTGCTTGTGCAGGGCCTGAGTCGTTTCAAAGTTTTGGAAACCGTTGAAGAAGAGCCTTATCTGAAGGCCAGAGTTGAGTTAATCAAAGAAAAGGAACAGAAGGACAAGGAAGTAGAGGCCCTCATGAGCAATCTTTTGGGTCTTTTTACTAAAATTGTAGGGTTTTCACCGGCACTTCAGCCGGAAATCGTTGGCATGGCAAAATCCATAAAGGAAGCCGGCACACTGGCCGATATGATTACCTCTACAATGGACTCGACACCCGAAGAAAAACAAAAAATACTCGAAACCATCGATACAAAGGAACGACTCAAAGAGGTCACCCGATTATCCAACTATCAACTGGAGATCGTCGAACTCGGCAGCAAGATTCAGACCCAGGTTAAAGGCGACATGGATAAAAGACAGCGGGAATATTATCTGCGTCAACAATTAAAAGCCATCAAGGACGAGCTGGGAGAATCTGAAGAAGAAACCATGGAAGTTGAAGAATACAGGGCCAAAATCGAGGAAAAAAAGCTTCCTGAAGAAGCCCGAAAAGAAGCTGAGCGCGAACTTGACCGTCTTTCACGCATGCATCCTTCTTCAGCCGAATACACGGTGGTATCAACTTACCTTGACTGGATCACCACGCTTCCCTGGAACGAATTCACCAAGGACAACATTAATATTAAAAAAGCTGAAAAAATTCTCGATGAGGATCACTATGGCCTCGAAAAACCCAAAAAGCGAATTATTGAGTATCTGGCAGTAAGAAAACTTAAGCCTGAATCCAAAGGCCCCATACTATGCTTTGCAGGCCCCCCCGGTACCGGAAAAACCTCTCTGGGACAATCCATCGCCCGGGCACTGGGAAGAAAATTTGTGAGAATTTCCCTGGGAGGTGTGCGGGATGAAGCGGAAATCCGGGGCCACCGCCGAACTTATGTGGGGGCTCTTCCCGGAAGAATCATCCAGAGTTTACGCCGTGCAGAATCCAAAAATCCGGTATTCATGCTTGATGAAATCGATAAAGTAGGAAGTGATTTTCGCGGTGATCCGTCATCTGCACTTCTCGAAGTTCTTGACCCTGAACAAAACTATTCTTTTCAGGATCATTATCTGGATGTTCCTTTTGACCTGTCCAATGTGATGTTTATCACTACCGCCAATATTCTGGATACCATTCCTCCGGCTTTGCGGGACAGGATGGAAGTTCTACAGCTTCTTGGCTACACAGAAGATGAGAAGATAAAGATCGCACAACGCTACCTTATTCCAAGACAGCGTGAGGCCCATGGCTTGAAAGCCAGTCAAATCAAGTTTACCAAGGGGGCGGTCAGACGAATCATTAGCGGATACACCCGGGAGGCGGGCCTGAGAAACCTCGAGCGCGAAATTGCAACCATCTGCAGAGGTGTGGCCGCCAAAATTGCTTCCGATGAAGCAAAATCCGTTGATATCAAAATGATCAATATCGCCAAATACCTTGGCCCCATCAAAATAACTTCCGAAGTCAAAGCCAGAACCATGACTCCCGGAGTTACCATGGGCCTTGCCTGGACTCCCTCAGGCGGAGACCTTTTGTTCGTGGAAGCAACCACTATGAAAGGGAAAAAAGGCCTGACACTCACCGGCCAGCTTGGTGATGTCATGAAAGAGTCAGCAACGGCAGCTCTGAGCTTTATCCGTGCCAATGCAGCTTCATTGGGAATTGATGAGGATTATTTTGAAACACACGACATTCATATTCATGTTCCCGCCGGGGCTATCCCCAAAGACGGCCCTTCGGCCGGGGTGACCATGCTGAGCGCCTTGGCCTCCCTTTTAACAAATAAACCGGTTAAAAAAGACCTGGCCATGACAGGCGAAATTACCCTCCGTGGTCAGGTAATGCCGGTTGGAGGGGTCAAGGAAAAAGTCCTTGCGGCGCACAGAGCCGGTATAAAAACCATCATTCTTCCCAAGTTCAACGCCAAGGACCTGGATGAAATCCCCAAAAAAGTTCAAAAAGATATTGAGTTTCATTTTGTTGACAAAATGCGGGACGTACTAAAAATTGCTATCGAAAAATAATGTAAAAAAAATGATGATGCTGACCATGACTTTCTTTTTCATAAAAATACATATCTTTTTCTGGTTAGCCGCCATGGTTGGTTTTTCTCTCATATTCGGATGCGGTACGCAGGACTCGGTATCCTCTTCACCGCCTTCCAATTTTTCACCAAAGCCCTATCGGGTTGGAGATAACTGGTACTATCCGGTCAGCCAGGTTGGAGAATTCAGAGAGAAAGGCATAGCATCATGGTATGGCGAGGATTTTCACGGAAAAAAGACATCCTCCGGCGAAATCTATGACATGTACGATATGACCGCCGCCCACAAAATACTTCCATTTGGAACATATGTTCGGGTTAAAAATCTGACAAACGGTCGGAGCGTGGATGTAAGAATCAATGACCGGGGGCCGTTTGTCGGCGACAGGATAATCGATCTTTCTTATAAGGCAGCAAAAAAAATAAAAATGATTGAACCCGGTACTGCGCCTGTGAAAATCACTGTTTTGTCGGCAGATGGTTCATCAACAGCCAGCGGAGAGTCTCATAACTTTAAAACAACGGAATATTTCAGCGGAATTTTCAGTGTTCAAGTGGGATCCTTTCAGGATTGGGATAATGCCGAAAAGCTCAGAAAAGACCTGGCTTCCAATTATGATGACGCCCGCATTGTTACTTATCAAGATGGCTCAGACACTTTTTATCGTGTTCGGGTAGGCCAATACACATCAGTGGATGAAGTCATGGCCTCTGAAAAACAATTGCTCGAAAACGGTTATAAGGGTGCATTCAGTGTTGCCGAGTAACCGGAGATAACACTTGCTGCAAAAAGTCGTTTTTTTAGATCGGGATGGTGTTATAAACCGGGATTCCCCAAGCTATATAAAAAACCTGGCGGAATTTATTTTTATTCCCGGAAGCCTTTCTGCCATTTGTAAACTGTCCCGATATGGATATTCCGTATATGTTATCACCAATCAATCCGGTATTGCCCGAAACCTTATCGATCTGCATGAACTAAATAATATCCATGGTTACCTGATCGAATCCGTTCACAAAGCCGGTGGTCATCTTGGAGGCATCTATTATTGCCCCCACCACCCCGATCATAGATGCAACTGCCGAAAACCCCAACCGGGGTTAATTTATAAGGCAGCTTTGGATAACTGTATCGATATTTCATCTTCCATTATGATCGGCGACAAATATACCGATATTGAATGCGCCAAAAGGGCCGGGTGCAAGTGCGCATATCTGGTCATGACCGGCATAGATAAACAGCAGGAAATATATACAAAAAAGTTCCCTTTGGAATTTTGTCGTAATACAGGCAATCTTTTTCAGGCGGTAGACATTATTATTGAGGAAAATGAACGCCAGAACCAACAGCATGAATATCATTGAAGGCGAGCTGGAAAGAATCACCTACTTCAATGAACAGACACATTACACCATTGCCCATTTGAAAACAGCTGTGGCTGTTACGCCAGTGACAATCATCGGCTTTCTGGGGGGGATACAACCGGGAGAAACGTTGAAAGTTTCTGGTTCTTGGGAAACTCATCCTAAATTTGGACAACAGTTTCGAGTAAAAAACTGTGAAGTGACACTCCCCGCCACCATCCAGGGGATCAAAAAGTATTTACAATCAGGGGCTGTTAAGGGTATAGGCTCCCGATTGGCGGACAGATTGATTAAGCATTTTGGAGATAAAACCCTCGAGATTATAGAAAAGCATCCCGAAAAACTTACAGAAGCTGAAGGAATTGGAAAAAACAAAGCACTTCTTATTACTGAAGCATGGAATGAACACCATGTTCTGAGAGGACTGCTGAACTTTTTACAGGATATGGGAATTAAAACAACATACGGGGCTAAAATTTTTCATCTATACGGTCGCCAAGCCCTCCAAATACTTCAGGAAACCCCTTACCGTTTAGCTGAAGATATTCCGTACGCGGGGTTTCAAATGGCTGATACCATTGCCAAAAAACTGGGAACTCAAAATGACAACCCCGTTCGAATTATTGCCTGTATTTTCCATGCTCTTGAACTTTATGCCAATGAAGGCCACACGTTTGCTTTAAAGAACCATCTGGCAATCCGGTGTGAGCATCTGTTTAAAATTCCTCAGGATGCTGTTCATAAACAAATCGAAAGCCTGTCCGAATCCGGAGAGGTGTTTGTCGAAAAAATTAATCTGGATAAAGATGAGGTCAGAAATTTTGAATTTTGCGATGATACCCCGGAATTTTCAGACACTTCATTTTCAGACACTTCAATGGTTTATCGCAAATCACTTTATGTGGCCGAAAACAGCGTTGCTTCACGAATGGTTGCACTTGTGTCCATACCGGTTGAACCTGCACAAAGGGATGCTGATTTTATCCATAAACAAATTCATCACGAACTGGGCATAGAACTTTCACCTGCCCAATCGGCAATCCTTAAAGATATTTTTTCCCGAAAGGCTGCTATCATTTCCGGAGGGCCCGGTACCGGCAAAACCACATTAATTCGTGCCATAGCTGCTGCATTCAAGGCCATGAACCAAAAAGTAATTCTTGGGGCCCCCACCGGACGGGCTGCAAGAAAACTTTCGGAGGTATCAGGAGAAAAAGCCTTTACAATACACAGACTACTGGGTTTTACATATTCTCCAGAAAATTCAGGACAATCTTATTTCGGAAGAGATCAGGACAATCCTTTAGAAGCTCATGTAATAATTATTGACGAAGCGTCCATGATTGATACCATATTGATGTATCATCTGCTCAATGCCGTACCTTTAACATCCCGACTAATTCTGGTAGGTGATATTTTTCAGCTGCCTTCTGTCGGCCCCGGAAATGTTTTATCCGATCTTATTGAATCAGATATTATTCAGGTATATTATCTGAATGAAATATTCCGCCAGGCTCAGAAAAGCACGATCATTATTAATGCACACAAAGTCCTCAAAGGTGAATTTCCGGATGTTGATACGTGTATGGATAATCAGGGTTTAACCGATTTTTATTTTCTTGAACAGCATGATCCCAAAAAAGTAGCAGACACAATCGTTTCCTTGTGCTGCGAAATTCTTCCAAAGCAATATTCTCTCGATCCCTTTTCCGATATACAGGTTATAAGTCCCATGCATAAAGGTGATGCCGGCACTATCAACCTGAACGGTTTACTGCAGAAAAAAATGAACAGGTCCACAACCCAGGCAGAAGTTCTCGGCAATACGTTCAAGTTCGGAGATAAGGTCATGCATCTTAAAAACAATTATCAGAAAGATGTTTTTAACGGAGATATCGGCATCATTTGTTCTATGAACATTAACCAAAAAATATTTAGCGTAAACTATGATGGGCGGATTGTCGAGTATGATCATGCAGAAACAGACGAGCTTACCCTGGCATATGCCATATCCGTCCACAAATCCCAGGGTTCTGAATATCCGGCTGTGATTTTACCCATGACAACTCAGCATTATATGCTTCTTCAAAGAAACCTGCTATACACAGCAATCACTCGTGGAATAAAATTGGTCGTTATCGTGGGAACACAGAAAGCCATGAATATTGCCATCCGCAATAATAAACCCCATAGAAGGCTATCTGGACTTTCTTTCCGTATTAAACGAAATATCTAAATTATGTTTCCAAAGGTTTTATCTATGCTCAATTCAATTATCACCTCGACTGGTTCATACATACCATCCCGGAAAATCACCAACGATTATTTTTTAAATCATGAATTTTACGATGCCGATGGGCGCAAGCTTGACAGGTCCAACCGGGAAATAATCAATAAGCTTCATGAAATAACAGGTATCCGGGAACGCCGCTATGCTGAAAACCAACTGAACACATCTGATATTGCCGCAATTGCCGCGGAAAGGGCACTGGAAAATTTTGACAGGGAAACTTTGGATTATATCATTGTGGCTCACAATTTCGGAGATGTGAGAACCGGAAGCAATCAAACCGATATAGTGCCAACCGTTGCCTCCAGAGTAAAGCATAAACTTGCCATAAAAAACCCCTATACGGTATGTTTTGATCTTCCCTTTGGCTGCCCTGGATGGCTGCAGGGAGCAATCATGGCTGATTATTTTATAAAATCAGGAAAAGCTCAAAGAATTCTGGTAATAGGTGCGGAAATATTGTCCCGTGTTTCAGATCCACACGATATTGACTCCATGATATTTGCCGACGGTGCCGGGGCTACCCTTATTGAGGCTACTGATAGAAACTGCGGAATCCTTTGCCATGTCACCCGCTCCGACACCTATAAGGAAGCTTACCTTCTGCGCTTGGGACATTCATACAAGCCGGGTCGAAATAAAAACGAACTGTTCGTTAAAATGGACGGACACCTCATATACAAATATGCGGTAAGAACGGTTCCCCTTGTGGTCAAAAAAAATTTAGATGAAGCAGGGCTTGACCTTAAAGATGTCAATAAAATACTGATCCATCAGGCAAACGAAAAAATGGATATGGCAATTGCGAACAGGCTTTTTAAATTGTTCAAAATTGATAACATTAAACAGAACATTATGCCAATGATTATTTCATGGTCCGGTAACAGTTCGGTAGCAACCCTTCCTACACTTCTGGATCTTATACAAAAAGAAAAACTGGAAGATCACAAACTAACTTCAGGCAACATTGTGGTATTTGCTTCGGTGGGTGCCGGAATGAATATCAATTCGATGATTTACCGCGTTCCATGAATTGACATAAAAAAAGGCTTTGTTGTTGTTCCCGTTCTTGGAACTGACAACAAAGCCTTTTATTATAATTTTACTGCAAAATTAAGCAGCGACATCCTTATTATAACAGATGCGGCAGCACACAAGGCATCGTTTTGACTCTCTAAGCGCATCTTCTTCCTGAAGAACCAGGTCTGCTTCCTCAAAAGTCTTAATTCTTTCATTTACCGGTAGTTCAGGCATTTCCGCACGTTTGGTCTTCTTAATTCCAGGCACTTCTTCAAACAGAGATTCTTTGATATGCTTTTGAAACAACGCTGTTTCAGGAGCCTTGACTTCTTCTCCGGAAAGATATAGATGAATCGATCTGGCAGCACGCCGCCCGCCACCGATAGCGTCGATAACCAGTGCAGCACCTGTGGCTGAATCTCCGGCAGTGAAAATAT